>JAHDPS010000331.1 GCA_018434225.1 Bacillota bacterium | reverse complement strand
CCGCTTGCCTTTTTCGCCGTCCTGAGCGGGATGGTTGCCGCGTATCTGATGATGGTCGAAGCGGTCAAGAAACGGTTTTATATATCTGTAAGCCGCCACACAGGGGCGGCACGAACCGAACCGCATGGTGTCAGGGTATAGTCCACTACTAAGGGGTGTTTGGTCTTGCCATTTTTTGCCAGATCGCTCATCCGATCCGTGCCTCCGAACTATCCGATCGCTCCCTGAGGCTGAAAAGGAATAGGGCCTGCACCGCCAGCGACGCCAGCATAGATGCCCACATCAGCGAGAATGCCCCCGACACGTCCACGAGCCATCCAAGGAACGATCCGGCAATCGCCGAAGCGAATTGGCCTACCGCCGTCACGAGGCCCGTCACGGTGCCCGCGTTCTTCACGCCCGCGATGTCGGCGCCCATGGCAACCAGCGCGGGCATACCCAGCCCAGTCGAAGCCCCCGCAAGCGAGGAAAGGGTCGCTGCCGGGACGACGGAACCGGACAACAGCAAAACAAGGACTACGGACAGCACACCCGAACCGGCAGCCATGGTATTGCGCCTTCCGATCCGGTCCGAAATCCTCCCGCTGAAGAGGGAAAGGGCAATCATGGCGATAGTATTCGCGCCCACGATCACCCCCGCCGCTGTCTTCTCCATGCCGAGCGCCTTTTCGAGGTACGCCGGGAACCACCCGATGAATCCATTCACGCTGAATAGTCCGAAGAAAGAAGCGCCCGCGAGCAGAAGCACGTTTTTCCGCACCAGCACGCTCACATCCAGGCCCCGCGGCGTTCGGCCGCCCGCATCGATCGATCTCCCGGACGGGCGCGCCAGGAGGAACCCCGCCGCTATAGGGATCCACAGTAACCCAAGGATAAGAAGAATCCTGAATGGATCATACCTTTTCGCTAGAAAGGGGAAGAGGCTTGTTGCGGTTAGGAAGCCCATGCCCAACGCCGCCTCCCTCAAACCTATAGCGACGCCGAGCATCCGGCGATCGAAGTTCGCCGCCAGTATCCTGACGGCGGGCGGATGAATGAGCGCCATCCCGATTCCGACCAGAAACCGCATGGCCATGCTGAGAGTGTAGTCGTTCACCATCGCGAAGACCGTGGAAGATACGCCCATCACCGCCAACCCCGCGACGAGCACGTTTCTCGATTCAAGCCGGTCAGCGAGGACCCCGGCGGGGAGCATGAACAATGCGTATCCGACGAAGAAGGCGGACAGGAGGCCGCCCGCCTGCGCATAAGAAATCCCGTATTCGCGGATGAATAGGTCGTAAAACGGCACTACGCTCATTCTCTGCGAGAACGAGTAGACGGTAACCGCGCAAACCATGAGAAGAGCGCTTCTTTTTGCATTCACGCGCAAGACCCCCGTAATTCCAAAGACCTCTAAACCCAGACGTGGTCCCGCCTGGTCCTGATCAGGGTTACGACAGACTGGTCAACAGTCCTTGTCTTGAAGGTATGGCGCATCCGCTCCAGAATGTACTGGCACAGAGAATAGGACGCGAGGGGTTACGAGGGCATGCGGGTGGCTGTCGTAGACGGACGAGGCGGAGGCATAGGAAAGGCAATCGTCGCGAAGATCAAGAAGGAATTCCCCAGCGGCGTGAGAATAATTGCGCTGGGCACGAATGCCCTTGCCACCTCCGCCATGTTGAAGGCCGGGGCCGATCAGGGGGCAACCGGAGAGAATGCCATAGTACAGACCGTTCAGCGGGTCGACCTGGTGACTGGTTGTCTCGGCATCGTTCTCGCCCACTCTATGCTCGGCGAATTGACCCCGGCGATGGCTGAAGCCGTCGCGAAGTGCGATGCCCCCAAGTTGCTGATTCCCATGAATCAGTGCGGGGTGGACGTCGTTGGGGTGCGGCAGGAGTCTCTGCCGGCGATGATAGACATACTCGTCGCGGCAATCAAGGACATGCTCCCGGCAGGCGACCGGAGCCCTTGAGCACAAGCGCATAGCACGGTAAGGCCATTCATACAGGGATAGGCCACACAGATGCTAGCCACGCAGGGATAAGTCACATACATACGAGTCACACAGAGATACTGTCGAAGTCCCGACCACGAAGGCCGGGGTCCGGCGTCCAACGCCGGCGGCTCTTCGTGGTCTTTGTTTTTGAGTTCTTCACAGGGAGATGGTCATGGTGAATTCGATCAGGACCAGGACATTGACGTACACCGCTCTATACGTGGCGCTCGGAGTGCTGCTACCAATCGCCTTCCACGCCGTGGGGCTGGGAAAAGTGTTCCTCCCCATGCATATACCGGTGTTCCTGGCCGGCATATTGTCAGGACCCGTCTCAGGCCTGATCACGGGCGTCCTAGCCCCGCTCCTCAGCTCCCTACTGACAGGGATGCCCCCAATGATGCCTCCCACGGCCCAGGCGATGGTGTTCGAACTCGGGGTCTACGGTTTGCTGTCCGGGTTGCTCGCCCAGCGATTGCGGCTACATCCCGTGGCGGCGCTCGTCGGGGGGATGGCGGCGGGAAGGATCGTGTACGGTTTTCTCGCGGCGTTCATCCTACCATTGTTCGGGTTCAAGCCGGTACCCCTCATGTATCCGCTGACTGTGAGCGTGGTATCAAGCCTTCCCGGTCTGGCGCTTCAACTAGTGGTGGTGCCGGTAGTCGTTTCTATGCTGCGAAAAGCAGGCCGGGCGGAGGAGACGATCGAGCGCTAGAATGCCGATGTAAAGAGCATTATCGACGCGCGACGCCGCCTCGTGGAGGCCACGTGCGACCTCTTGAGATCGTCGGATACCCCTGTAGCCGCCCGAGATGAAGGGGCCGGCCCCACACAATGCCGACATAGTCAACTAGGGACGCCGGGCACGGCGATTGCGGCGATGGCACGGCCCCCAATATGGCCCCCGTATAGGCCTAGATCTGCATGGCGTATTCCGAAGCGTCAACCGGGACGTCTATCACGACGGGACCCCGGGCGGAGAGACCCTGTCGAACGGCGGCTTCCAACTCTTCCAGGGAAGAGACCCGGACCCCCCTGGCCCCAAAACCCTCGGCGATGAGGCTCCACCTGCTCCCTCCAAAATCGATCCCATACCGTTCGAGGTTCCGGCGCGATTGGACCACCTGGATGAGCGATAGGCTCTCGTCGTTGAATACGACGTATACCACGCCCTGCCCGAGGCGCACAGCGGTCTCAATCTCGTGCACCATCATGGCGAACCCGCCGTCACCCACAACCGCCACCACCGGGTGTTGGCCGACGTATCTCTTGACCGCTATCGCCCCAGGGACACCGTATCCCATCGAGGACAAACCGTTTGACATGAAGAACGTATGCGGGCTATTGGAGGGCCAGGCCTGACCCGATAGCAGCTTGTGCGCCCCGACGTCACATATGAACGCTCCATCCGCCGGCAGCGCCCGGCGAATCGCCCGAAGCGCCCTCGCCGGTGATATCCGGGAACACGCGCAGCTGGATTTGGGATCCACTTTCTCCCGGATGTGCGCGCGAGCCCGTGATACCTCCTCTTGCGTCCACTGATGCTTCCCATGGTACCCCGCGGTGAGCGCGACCAGGGTCTCCGCAATGCTGCCCACAACGTAGTGCCCGTCCCACTCCGCCTTGTCCCGCGGCGCATCCTCCAGCCAGATCATGGGCGCCCTGGCCGGCCACGTCTTATCCGCTTCGCTGGCATCGAAACCTATCCCGAGCAGGAGGTCGCAACTCTCGATGAATTCCATCACGCGGTCGTCCGCGGCCATGCCCGTCGCCACGCCAACGAATAGCGGATGGTCGTGAGGGAACACGCCCTTGGCCTTCGGCGATACGAGGACGGGGATCCCCGCGCATTCCGCCAGACGCCGCAACGGACCCGCCACCGCAACGGGATCCATGTTCACGCCCGCCACGATGGCGGGGTGAGCCGCCCTCGCGAGGCGTTCGGAGACTTCGCTCATGGTTATCGTGCTCGCCTGCTCTCCGGCGGGCGGCTGCTCCCCATCACGCAGAAGACCCGGAAGCGCGGCATCCGATCGGGATACGGTGCTCGCGAGCTCCAGGTGGACCGGGCCTCTCGGCCTCCGCATCGCGACCGCAACCGCCGCCGGTACCACCGCGCCGACATTGTCAGCGGTGACTCTAACCGACCACTTGGTCACCGCGCGGTAGAGGGAGCACAGGTCGATACGCTGGTGAGGCATTTCGGGGTACGCTTCGGGCGACATCTGCCCCGTTATCGCTATCACGGGGGACCTGTCCAGATAGGCGTTCGCGACCCCCGTGAGCATGTTCGTGGCTCCCGGTCCCAGGGTGGAGAGGCATACGCCGGGCTTCCCGCTTATCTGCCCCGCGAGATCGGCCATGAAAGAAGCGGCCGATTCGTGCCTCGTCAGAATGAACGGCAGCCCCATCTTGCGGCTCGCCTCGATGAAGTCCAGTACTTCGCCGCCGGGGACCCCATAAGATTCCCTGGCCCCGGCATCGAGCAATCCCTTTACGACTACCTCGGCAACGAGCAATCGTTCTACCCCCTCTGAGCGTTATGGCTCGGTCAACTCCTGCATCCTCTCATTAGCGAGGAACTCGGGCAAAAAACTGTCTATGTGAGCGTGCACCGCCGCTTCGGCTCCGCTCTCATCGCCCTTCCGCAGCGCGTCAAGGATGCGCCTGTGTTCCGCCATACTCTTCTCCATCCTGCCGGGTATCCCGAAAACCAGGCGGGAGAACCGGCCCTGATGTTCGCTGAGGTTGTCGACCAGGGCCTCGAGCCTCCTGTTGCGGACGGCCTGGACTATGAACTTGTGAAACTCGTTGCCCAGCTCGCTGCAGGCGGCCTCATCGCCCCGGCGGAGCGCCTCCTCGGCGAGCTCCAGGAGATGCTCGCCCTCGGCCAGCTGCTCCTCGGACATGGTCCTGGCGGCCTCTCTCGCCGCCGCGCCCTCGAGCAGTCTCCTCAGGCAGTAAACCTCGCGGCCATCGTCCCGAGAGACGGGGGCGACGTAGAACCCCTTGTACGGGTAGAACACCACGAGCCCCTCTTTCTCAAGCTTCCGGAGCGCGTCCCTCACCGGAGTCTTAGAAATGTGCAGCTGCTGCCCAATGGCCGTCTCCACGAGGGGCTGGCCGGGCCTCAGGCTCAGGCTCAGGATCGCGGCCTTGACGCTCTGATACGCCCGTTCGGCAAGGGGCAGGCTCACCTCCAAAGGTTCCAGTGAACCCATCACAAACGATCACCTTCCTCAGAGAATCCCTACGATTGCTTCTGCTCCCGCGCCAGGGGCCTGACTTCGAACAGTACAGTGCCCCCCGGAGTGTATGGCTGCCCCGGGTCGACGCACTGCCACAAACGCCCCGCGACACCGAGGCTCTCCAGGTCGACGCCCATCCGGATCGCGAACACGACGGGATACACGCCGCAGAAGGCGTATCCGCATATCGGCCCCGACTCTTCCTTGCTGATGTTCGGTCCCCTCATCACGATCCTGTCGCCCGGCTTGATCCCCGCGGAGCAGAACCCCTTGACCTCGCGGGCGACTATCTCAACATCCCTGGTGATTTCGGCTACCCTCTTCATTACGCAGCCCTCCCACACGACCGGTCCTTTAGTTGTCGGCGGACCATAGCTACGATAATACCGAGCGATACCAACAGCAGACCCGCACTGATGGGTCGGGTGACGAATATCCCCCACGACCCGTGAGATATTATCAGCGCCTGGCGGAGGGCGTTCTCGATCATGGGCCCCAGTATGAGGGATAGTACGACCGGAGCCACCGGGAAGCCGTATTTCTCCATGAAGTAACCGAGGACCCCGAAGCCCACCGCGAACATGACCTGGAGCGTGGACCCCGATTCCGCGAAGGCCCCTATCACGGCGAACACCGCCACGGCGGAGACCAGGTATTCCTTCCTGATTGTCGCGATGTATGTCACGGGTTTAATCAGTATGAATCCAACGACGAACATGATGAGGTTCGCGAGGATCATCCCGGCGAATATCGGGTATATCACGTCAACGTGATCCTTGAACAGCATCGGTCCCGGCTGAAGCCCCTGTATAGTCAATGCGCCCAGGAGGACCGCCGTAACCGCGTCCCCGGGTATGCCCAGGGTGAGCATCGGGATCATGGCGCCCCCCGAAACCGCGTTGTTGGCGGATTCCGGCGCCGCGACCCCCTCGATAATGCCCGTACCATATAGTTCCGGGTGTTTCGAAGATCGGCGCTCCTCGCCGTAGGCCATGTACGCCGCTATAGTCCCTCCAGCGCCGGGTAAGATCCCCACCCACGTGCCTATCAGGCTCCCGCGGACCGCGGTCTTCAGTATTCTCTTGAGTTCGTCAATGGTGGGCCACACCCTGCCTATGCTCTTGATTACTACCTGCTTCCGGTTGGGCGTGCCCGCCAGGCGAAAGACCTCCGCCATCGCGAAGAAGCCTATCACGGCGGGAAGGAACGGGATGCCCCCCGCCAGGGCCAGGCTGCCGAAGGAAAACCGCGGCACAGGCAGGATTGGGTCGAGGCCCACCGTTGACAGGAGGAGTCCGAACACCGCGGAAATGGCCCCTTTTAGCAGCGACTGCCCTGAAACTGAGAACACCGCGGTCAGGCCGAATATCCCCACCGCGGCATATTCCGCAGGGGAGAATGCGAGCGCGAACCTGGCGAGCGGCGGGGAGAGGAATATCATGATGATGGCCGATACCAGGCCGCCGAATGTTGACGCGATGAGGGCGGCGCCCACGGCTTTCCCGGCCTGTCCCTTTTGGGCGAGCGGGTAACCGTCGAGGACGGTCGCGGCCGCCGCCGGTGTGCCCGGAGTCCTTATCGTGATGGCCGTGATCGAACCGCCGTACATCCCGCCGCAGTAGATCGCCAACAGTAGCAGCAATGCGGGAATGGCATCGAGATTCATGGTGAACGGGATCAAGAGGGCGATCGCGAGGGTCGCCGTGAGCCCGGGCACCGCGCCGAAAACGATACCGATCGCCGCCCCGGCCACCATGAGAAGGAAGTTCATTGGTTGGAACACGGCCTGGAGAGCGTAGATTATCGGATTCGACATGTACTCACCCCCTTTGAGCCCTTACCCGAATAGGCGACCGGAAGGAAGGGTCGCTTTGAGAAAATACGAGAACACCGCATACACTATGGCGATGATGATGAGAGAACTCCCCGCGGCCCTCGTCGGATTGCGTTTCTCCTGAGTGATGAGGGTGAGAGCCGTGCAATATAGAAAGGTCCCGAGCATGAAACCCAGCAACGTCATGCCGTAGAAGTACGCCACAGACATTCCCATGACAGCGAACACGAGCCTGATGTCATGGCCGGCCTCCTCCCGGGCGTCCTCCTGTGTGCTCCCGGCCTTGCTCGTCAGCGAGACGGCCACCTGCACGAGGCACAGCACGATCAAGAGAAGGGCGGAGACCCGGGGGAAGAACTCGGGCCCCGCCAACTTGACCGCGAAAGACGGGAGGTTCCCGGCGGCGACAAAAAACACGGCCGAGACTGCGATTCCAAGCGCGGCTGCCACCACGTCCGGGTGCATCAGTTTTGCTCTCAATGCTTACCCCCGCTTTCCCGACTTGAATGCTCCTACTTGGTGCCGAGATTGAGGTCCTTTATAACCTGCTGGACCCTCGGATAGAGAGCGTCCACGAACGACTTGAATTCGGAAGACGTCCTGAAGAACGGGTCGTGCTTTGCCTTTTGGGCCGCTTCCTGGAATTCGGCGGCCTTGAACGCCTTCACGAACGCGTCCTCGAGAACCTTCTTAGCGTTCGCCGGAATACCCTTCGGAACGGCGATCGCCCTCCACGATTCATAAACCACATCATAGCCCAGTTCTTTAAGCGTGGGCGTGTCCGGATACGCGGCCATCCTCTTGTCGGTCGTGACGGCGAGCAGCCGGATGGTCCCGGACTTGATGTGCTGGTCAGCCAGGGAAATGGTGTTCATCTGCGCATCTATGTGCTTACCCAGCAGGGCCGCGTTCAGATCCGGCGACCCCTTGAAGGGCACCACCGAGAATTTCCCGCCCGAGGCCTTCTCGAAGAGCGCGACGGCCTGGTGGAAAACCCCTCCCAGCGGCGTGGTCCCCATCTTGATCTTCTCTGGGCTATCCTTAGCGACTTTGACCAGGTCCTGTATCGTCTTTATCTCGCTGTCCCCGTGAACCATTACGCCGAATGGCTGCGCGGTGAACTGCATCAGATATTCGAAGTCATCGTACTTCACGGGAGAAGTCCCCATGGCCTGGTTGGTGAGTATGTCGAAAGTGGCCAGGCATATCGTGTAGCCGTCATTCTTCGCCTTCGCGGCCTCCGCCCAACCGATGGCGCCGTTGGAGCCCGCTATGTTCGTCGGGCTGATCGCGACCCCGAGTTCCTTCTCCGCGCCCTTGGCTATCAGGCGCGCGGCAAGGTCCGAGGCGCCGCCGGCCGGCCATGGAATGATCATGTTTATTGTTTTAGAAGGAAACTTGGCCGCTTGACCACCGCAACCCGCCAGTCCAACCGCAAGGCTGGCCAACAGAACCAGAGATACGACCGCGACGATACCACGCATGTTTGACATGTCCCCTTCCGCCCCCTTATCGTCTTTGGAACAGGATTCAGAACATGTGGCTCAGGGCTTCCTCCCCGGTGATCCCTTCAGTCACCCCTGCGGCCCGAGCGGCCACCGTGACAGCATCGACTCTGCCCGCCAGCAAATCATCGACTGTCCTGGCCCCCGAGACCCTCGCAGCGACGATGCCTCGATCGCCGTGCAGCTTATCTAATCTATCAACGTCCAGCAAGCCGCACATGAGGTAGCCGTTGCGCGCGATTACGGTCAGGAGAGTAGTCTTTGGGAGCTTCAGCGACACTCCCACGCACAACATGCTTTTGACCCGCAGGGGGACCACTTCGACCAGTCTCCCCACCCCCTCGTCCGAATTGTCGCATAACTTGGCATATCATATCTCATATCTTGCGTATCTCGGTTACTTCGCCGGGCTTCCGGATACTCCTCCCGGCAGTTCTCAATTTTCGCCCCCTTCGCACAAAAGAAGATCGCCGGCTTCGCCGGCGATCTGGAAGTGGATCTGGACTATTACGGTGTCGCCATCTAACTGCCTTCTACGTCTTTACCCCGAGGTATGCCTTTTGGACCACGGGGTTCTCCAGGAGCTCCGGGCCCGGGCCGGTCATGGTCACCCTGCCGGTTTCGAGGACGTACGCCCTGTCCGCCATTTCAAGGGCCTTGTACGCATTCTGCTCGGCGAGCAGGATCGTCGTCCCCCGTCCCTTGATCTCGACTATCGTCCGAAAAACCTCTTCCGTCAGGGCGGGCGCGAGTCCCAGCGACGGCTCGTCGAACAGGAGTAGCTTCGGCCTGGACATCAGGGCGCGCCCAATCGCAAGCATTTGCTGTTCCCCTCCGCTCAGCGTCCCGGCATACTGTGAGAGCCTCTCCTTCAGCACGGGAAACAGCCGGAATACCCTCTCCGTATCCTCCGCAACCTCTGGCCCTCTCTTCCTCAGGTAGGCGCCCATGACCAGGTTCTCCTTCACCGTCAGGTTCGCGAACAGCCTCCGCCTTTCCGGCACAAGCGCAATGCCGCGCGACGCTGCCTCGTCGGGAATCGACCTCAGCGGCCTCCCTTCGAAGGTGATAACCCCTCCCCTGGGCCTATTCACCCCCATAATCGTCCAGAGGAGCGTAGACTTCCCTGCCCCGTTCGCTCCCACTATCGACACGATCTCCCCGCTCCTTACCTCCAGCGACACATCATGCAGGGCCTGTATCCTGCCGTAGAACACGCAGAGCCTATCTATGGCGAGCACGCGCGAACTCCTCCCCAAGGTACGCCTTCACGACCTCCGCATCCGATTGCACCTCTTCCGGAGTCCCCATCATCAGCCTCCGCCCGAAGTTCATCACGACTATCCGGCGGCAAAGACTCATCACGACGTCCATGTGGTGTTCTATCAGTATCACCGTGAACCCGTACTTCCCCTTCAATTCCCCCACGAGATCAACCAGTCCGAGGGACTCCTCGGGGTTCATCCCGGCCGCCGGCTCGTCCAACAACAGTAGCCGCGGCTCCAACGCAAGAGCCCTCGCTATCTCGAGTTTCCTCTGCAATCCGTACGGCAGGCTCGATGCCCGCGCTTTCGCCCTATCCGCCAACCCCACCTCTTCGAGGTACTTCATGCCCAGTTCCCGCAGGGCCGCTTCCTTCTTGATCACCCCGCCGCCCCTCAGAATGGCCGCGCCCAGCCCATAAGTCGCATGCCGGTAGAGCGCGGTCCTCACGTTATCGAGCGCGCTCAAATTGCCGAAAAGACGGATGTTCTGGAAAGTGCGGGCGATTCCGCGGCTTACTATGTCGGGGGGAGTGATTCCGGTTATATCTTCTTCATTGAACCACATGGAGCCCGATGTCGGCCTGTAGAAGCCCGTTATCAGGTTGAACACCGTCGTCTTCCCCGCGCCGTTTGGGCCTATCAGCCCCAGTATCTCTCCCTCTTCCACCTCGAACGAGAGGTCGTTCACCGCGACCACGCCGCCGAACGACTTCGTTAGTCCCTTGCATTCAGCGTACGCCACGGCCCGCGCCCCCTTTCGCCCTCACAAAGGGCGCCGCCAGGCCTTCCATGCTCAGATCCTTGAATCCCATGAGTCCCTCCGGCCTGAACACCATTATCAAGACCAGCAGTAATCCGTACAACACCAGCCTCCACAACTGCGCCGCCCTCAAGAGCTCGGGCAACACTATGAACAGGAACGCCGCCACCGCCGGCCCGGTGAGGCTTCCGGTCCCCCCGCACACCACGGCTGCAGTCAACTGCGTCGATTGCACCATCGTGAACATCACAGGCTGGATGAACGACAGGTAATGAGCGTACAATCCACCCGCCAACCCGGCGCAACCCGCGGAAAAGACCAGCGATATCATCTTTGTCCTGAGCAGTCGGATTCCTATCATTTCCGCAGCTATCGGGTCCTCTCTCACGGCCACTGCGTTCCTACCGTAAGCGGACACCACCAGATTCCTCGCGATCAGTAATACGATCCCCGCGATCGCGCACGCGACCGGCAGTGTCGTGTACTGCTTTATCCCCGGCAGCCCCCTCGCGCCCTGCGTGATCCTCAGAGTCTCCAATATGACCCGCGTAGCCTCGCCCATGCCCAGGGTTGCTATCGCGAAGTAATCCCCCCGCAGTTTCGTGCGTAACGTGGGATACCCGATCACCATCCCCGCCAGGGCCGCCGCCGCCATCCCGGCGATGAGCGCCACCGAGTACGGAACGTGGTAGAAGTACGTCAGTATCGCGGACGTGTACGCCCCTATCGCCATAAACGCCGCGTGCCCAAGGGAGAACAGGCCGGTAAAGCCCGTGAAGACGGACAACCCCGTGGTCGCTATGATGTTTATCGCCGCAACCGTGAGAATCCCCCTGAAATACATCCCCATCCTGAGTTCCCCCGTCCGATCTTCTCGTCTATATCTTCTCTTCCAGGTACCTGCCGAATAGTCCGGTGGGCAACACCAGCAAGAACACGACCAGCATCCCGAAACTGAATACATCGCGTATGATCGACGATACGTACGTGGACACGAGCGTCTCCAACAGCCCCAGAATAATCCCGCCCACTATGGCCCCGGGCAGGCTCCCGAGTCCCCCTATTACGGCGGCGACGTACGCCTTGTTCGTGATCCATCCCATCGTGGGATACGCCATGTACTTCATCCCGAGGAACACGCCGGATAACCCGGCCAGTCCGCCAGCGAGCACGAACACCAGCCCTATCACGCGATCCAGCCTCGCCCCGAATATCGACGCCACCACCATGTCGTACGAGGCCGCGCGTATGGCGATACCGCTCTTTGTGTATTGCAGGAACAGGTGAAGCGCCAGTATCGCAATTGTCGAGAAGACCAAAGCGAAAAGGTCCAGTATGCCTATGGCCGCCCCGCTTATCCTCACCGTCTCGTACGCGAATATCTGCGGGTATGAGTAAAAGTGCGCCCCTATCGTCACGTACACCAGGTTCTCCAGGAGTATGGACACTCCCATCGCGCTTATCATAAAATACAGCGGCTTCGCGTTCCTCACCCTGAGCGGCCGGTACGCCAGCCTCTCGTTCGTCACGGCCAATACCGCCGCCGCCACTATCGACCCAACGATCGCCACCACAAACGGGGCCTTCGCCAGGGTCAGTATGAAATACCCCGCGTACGCCCCCAGCATAATGATGGTTCCGTGCGCGAAGTTGGAAAAGTTCAGGATCGAGAACACCAGCGAATACCCGACAGCCATGAGTGCGTATATCCCGCCGATGGCAAGACCCGTTATCACCGTCTGAAGCAGCATGATTCCATACCCCTTTTACCCTGCCGTGTCCTCCAGCACTACGCTCCGGCCATGATGCTCAGCCCAAATGCTCCAGCCATACGCCCGAAGGGGCGCCATCTCCCGGGCGCCCCTGCTCGATGCGGCCCCTTTACTTCGTCACGTATTTATCCGCGAACACGAACTTCCCGCCCTTGATCTGCTGTATGACCGCCGGCTTGTTGAGCGGGTTGTGCGTGGCCGGATCCACGCTGAACTTGCCCGTCAATACCGGCAGGTCCTTCAATCCCTCGAGCGCCTACGCTATGGCAGTCCCATCCGTCGAACCCGCCTTCTTCATCGCTTCCACCAGCGCCAACAGGCAGTCCACAGCCATGACCGGGTTCGGCAGCGTCGGCTCCGAATTATACTTGCCCTTGTACTCCTTGATGAAGTCCTGGATGTCGGGGTCGTCCATCGAGGCCAGATTCACGAAGTGGCTCCCCTCAACGGCCGGACCCCCAAGCGTGATGATGTCCGGGCTGCCCCAGTTGTCGCCCCCGAGAAACTCCCCCTTGTACCCCAGGTCCCTAGCCTGCTTCATGGCCAGGGCGGCTTCCTTCTGCGCCGTAGGGATGAAAATGACATCCGGGCCCTTCTTCGTGATCTTCCCTAGCATCGCCCGGTAGTCCAACTCACCGCTACGGAAAGCCTCCTTGCCCACTATCTTCCCGCCCATTTTCTCGAACGCCTCGGTGAAATACTGCCCGAGCCACGACGAGTAGTCGGACCCGACGTCATACAGGATCGCGGCCTTCTTCGCGTTCAACTTCGTGTACGCGAACTGCGCGGCCACAGTCCCCTGGAACGGATCGATGAAGCATACCCTGAACGTATACGGCCTCAACGCCCCGTCCTTCACCGTCACCGCCGGGTTCGTCGCAGTCGTCGCGATGATGGGGATCTTCGCAGGCTCGGTCACGGACGTCATTGCTATCGTCACGCCGCTCTGCGCCGCGCCGATTATCGCCACCACCTTGTCCTGCTCGATCATCCTCTTCACGACGTTTACCGCTTCCACCGAGTCGGCGCGCGTGTCGTAAGATACGATCTCGATGTTCTTCCCGTTAACTCCGCCCTGCTTGTTGACCTTTTCCACCCACATTTTCAGGGCGTTGCTCTCCGACTGCCCCCAGATCGATGCGTCGCCCGTCAGCGCCACGGCGTGGCCGATCTTGATCACCTCGGGTGCCTTCGGCGCCTCCTTGGGTCCTTCCTTCGGCGGCTGCGCCTGTGGCTGCGAGCACCCCGCCAACATGCCGGCCAGCAATCCTACCATCAATAACACGGCTATCCGTCGCTTCACGAACATCCCCCTCCTTCTCTACTATTCCGTCCTGAGTAGATCCCGACGCCGTCGAAAACCGCCAGTTCCGGCCACCCCCTCCCGCGCCTTCTCATACCAGCCTCGACACTGCCTCATCTGTATCCATATCCAGCATGAATACGGGTGGAATCTCGATAAGCGTATATGCACCCGGTGCCATCTTCATCGCAGCTCGGGCCGCCGCGACCATCACCTGGCCTGTCAGCGCCGGATTGGTACACCTCACAACATACCGCATATGCTGGTTATGCGTTTTGCCGGCGACCCCCACTCTCTCGATCCGGGCGCCGTGGCCGTGATCCACGAGCGGGGTGACGTCCTCTACGACATCGACAGTAGTCTCATCGTTCATGAAATAAGGATCGTTCCGTATGACGGTCCGGATTTCCTCCTCTTGCGCGCGATCCTCGAGTTCCACGTACACCTGTCTCCTGTGCACCCCGCTCCCCACGGGGATCGTGAGCGACAGTGCGTCCCTGACCCCGGGCAGCGACTTCACCGCCGCTGTGTGCCCCATGCTTATCCCTGGTCCGAAAGTGGTGGACGTCAGGCCGCGCGGCGTCATGGCCAGCATTATTGAGCGTATGACGGAGTCCGTACCTGGATCCCAACCCGCGCCGGTGATGGCTCTGGCCCCAGTTCTGAGGCATATTTCGTGAAATCCCCTCTTCATGGCGAGCAACTCAGCGCCGTGGACGTCGAAACAATCGATCGTGCTGACGCCCATCTCGAGGACCGACCGAGCGTGCTCGTACACCATGCGGCTCCTCAGGCACATGATCGCCGCGTCAATCGTTCCGAGCTGCCTTATGTCATCGACTACGGGCGTCCCCTCCGGCATCCCCGCCTGGACCTGCGAGCGGTCCGGTTCGACCACCCCTACGAGAGTCATGTCGGAGGATGTTTGCACCGCGTCGACCGCGCCCCGCCCGACGTTCCCGTAACCCACAATCGCGATTTTGATGCCTGGAACGCTCATTCCGCGCCTCTTTTCTCGGACCTCAGGGTATCACCGTACGCAAACCCGGCCGCCGCTCCTCCGGTGTGGAGGAAGACCACATCCTCGCCTTTCTTTAGGACCCCGCGCCGGACAAGGTCGATGACCCCCGCCATGGCCTTTCCGGAATAGACGGGGTCCAGGATTATGCCCTCCGTCCCTGCCACGATCTTGATCGCTTCTATCCCCTCTTCAGTGGGGACCCCGTACCCCGCTCCGACGTAATCGTAAGTTACGTCGATATGATCCGCACAGAACCGGGGGTGCTTCATCCCGAGCATCTCCGCTGTGCGATTGCACAATTCGGATATCTCCTCTTCCTTGGGCCTCGTATGCCTGCTGATGCTCAGCCCCATCACCCTGGTCTTCGCTCCGAGCGTCTCGACCCCGAGCGCCAGTCCGGCCTGAGTTCCGCCCGTTCCGGTAGCCAGGGCCAAGTATTGGGGGGATATCCCCATGTCGCTGAATTGCCGCTCCAATTCCACCGCTGCGCTTACGTATCCCAAGTTCCCCAGGGGAGTCGCTCCGCCGAGAGGGGCGATGTATGGGGCCCTCCCTTTAGCGCGGATCTCCCCCGCAACCTCGCCGGTGATCGGGCATTCGCCCGCGATTTCCTTGTCCTCCACGTCCTGGGGTATCCGACCCACGAACCTCAGGTCACAACCCATGAGATAATCGAGCAGCAGGTTGCCCTGATATTGTTCGGGCTCTTCGCCTTCCAGCACCAGGGCCACGTCCATCCCGAGCCGCCGCGCGGCGGACGCCGTTTGCCTCGCCCAGTTGGACTGGACGCCGCCCAGTGTGACCACTACATCGGCCTTCTTCTCGATCGCGTCCGCCATGATGAACTCGAGTTTCCTTGTCTTGTTCCCCCCGAAGGCGAGGGCAGTGAGATCGTCCCTCTTAAAGAATATCCTTGGTCCACCCAGGAAATGGCTGAGGTTCGCCGCAAATTCCAGCGGGGTGGGCAATGGCGTCAAAGGGACTCTGGGAAAGACACTGAGCCGATCGAAGATGTCCAATCACTATTCCCCCAAGAGCGCCTCCGCATCGCCGGAGCGATACCGCGGGCGGCCACGCGCGTAAACCGATATCGCATCATCGCATCTCTTCAAGCAAGAATAGTGCCGGGGGAATCCGGGGGTTACATACCACTGTGACGCTGGGGGGATAGTTGGCTTTGGCAGGAATGTCCTCTCGATGTGCCGGGTCCCATCCGACTTTCCGGACTGAATCGTCCGGTTTTCCGCAAGAGGGCCGCAAGCCGGGGACCGGCCCTATTTGGGGGGTTCGCGATCGGTCGGCGGCAGATCGGCCGGCAGGTGATCGGTTAGCAGATTGTATTTCTTCATCTTCTCGTAGAAGGAGGTGCGCCCGATATCGAGGATCTTGATCGCCTCGACAGTGTCGCCGCCGCACGCCTTGACCGCATCCAGAATCGCGCGCCTCTCGGCCCTTTCGCGCGCCTCTTTCAAGGAAGAGGCGCTCATCTCGCCCGTAGGCGGCAAGTCGCACCTCCAGGGCTCCCGGCCCACCAGGTAGTCAGGGAGGTCAGCGGGCGTCACCATGTCCCCTTCGACCATGTTACAGGCGCTTTCCAGCACATTCTCCATCTCTCTGACATTGCCGGGCCAATCATAAGAATAGAACAACCGGTAAACGTCGTCGGAGATGCGTATGTTCTCTCTCCCCACCCTGGCTGCCACGATCGGAAGCAGCGACTCGACCAGCGCGGGAATATCCTCCTTGCGCTGTCTCACAGGCGGCACCGTGATCTGGATGACGTTCAGTCTCCAATACAGATCCGCGCGGAACTCCCCCGAGCCGACTGCCGCCCTGAGATCCCTGTTAGTGGCCGCGATCACTCGCGCGTCGATGGCCTGCGGCGAGGTCCCCCCTACGCGGTAAACGACCCTCTCGTGCAGCACGTGGAGTAGTTTCGCCTGGACGCCCGGATCGAGGTCGGCGATCTCGTCGAGGAAGATGGTCCCGCCGTTCGCCATCTCGAACTTCCCACGACTGCCGCCTTTGCGGGCGCCGGTGAAGGCTCCTTCCTCGTAGCCGAACAGCTCGCTCTCGACGAGCGCGGACGGAATGGCGGCGCAATTCACGTGGATGAAGGGTCCGTTACGCCTGGGACCGTATTCGTGAATGGCCCTCGCGAACAGGCCTTTCCCGGTACCGCTCTCGCCCATTAGGAGCACAGTGGAAAAGGAGGAGGCGGCCTTCTGCGCCACGTGGATGCACGCAGAGATAGACCTGCTGGCTCCCGCGATCTTGCTGAACAACCCCCTCGAACCCCAGTAGCCGAGGTTCGTCTCCAGCAGTTGAAGGGAGATCAGCGCGTCATCTCGCTCCCTCGAAATGGATCGCAGCTCGCTTAGATCCTCGACGACCAGGGCGGCTCCAGCAACAGAGCCACTTTCAACGATCGGCTTCGCCGAACACCTGACCGGGATCCCGTTCATGTCGTATTCCACGCCCGTGATGGCCGCCTTTTTCCCGCTCAGCACCATCATCACGTGCTGGATCCCGATGGAGTCGGGATGCACGTCCAGGATGTGCCTGCCAACCGGTTCCAGGCGAGGCGCCATGGGACCCTTGCCGACGAACTGCCTGCCGCGCAATATGGCCCGCGCGTCTTCCTTGCGGGCCGTGTATCCCCTTGCCTGGTAAAACTTGACTTCGAGGGTGGACAGATCGATGAGCAGCATGTGGCTGAGCGAGATCTGGTATTGGACGTTGAACAGGACCCCGTTGACGGAACACCCCAGCGTTTTCTTTGCTTTGTCCACGGAGACCGAGAGCGCCGCCCTGGAGCCGACGTTCGACTCGACTTGCAGACCATCCATCGCTCCGCGCAGAGGGCCGGCCTTCCATACGGCGGTCCCCGCGGGCGCCCCTAACCCCCCTATCGCTACGACTGCATCCCCCGGCTCTATACCCTTGGGATCCACTCCGATCATGGACAGGTCCTCCGGTTTCATGCCACCGTCGTCTCCGCCAAGGGCATTGGTGGCGAACATGACGATGTCCCCGGGGGCGGCGGCTCCAGGCGGGTGCCCGGGCCCCGATCTCGAATCGAGGTGGAACATCTCCCTGGCCCGCTCGTTATACAGCCTGATAATCCCTTCGTGGTCAACGATTATGAGACCCTCGGCTATTATCGAGTCGAGGGCTTTCGCGGCGAAGTCGCATCCAACTATCGGTTTCGTCTTTGCTGACTCCATCCCAGCGGGCTTCATATCAGTTCGGTGAATTCGCGCATTTGCGGCTAATTCCTCCCCTCTATGCTGGCTCGATGCCTTCGATCTCCGCACGGACGTCCTTGACCAAATCCATGACATCATCTTCAGTGCGGATTCCGGCCTTTTCTGATTCGCCATGCATTACTTTCTGCAGCATT
>JAHDPS010000283.1 GCA_018434225.1 Bacillota bacterium | reverse complement strand
CTCCGCCCGCGATCACAGCGGAATCGATGCCCGCCTCCAGGGCCACTTTTCTGGCCGAGGCGAATATCCTCCCCGTCGCTATGGTGAATATCGCCCCTCGGTCCCGCGCAATCCCTATGACCTTTTTCACCGTATCGTCGACGCGGTGCCTATCATCCAGAAGAGTCCCATCCAGGTCAACGACAACCAGCTTCTTGCGCAACGATCCTTGCCTCCCGTCCTTGCCTGACGTCCCAGCCTTCCGTCCCTGCCCGCCGTCGAACACCCCGGCGTTGAAATCCTCCGCCCGAATACGCCGCCCGCCGGCAGGAACGATACAATCACGAAGGATTTTGCCGCCTCGCGTCGAAAACCGGGCTTATCAGGGGGTGCACGATGAACATACGGCGTTTTCTGCTCATAGTGGCATTCGCCGCAGCGCTAGCCGGTTCCTCGCGAACCGCCGCCGCCGCCCCCACCACCGCCGCATTGAAGGTCGGCCATCGCGGGCCGGCCGTGGTTTCGCTCCAACAGATGCTTACCGATAGGGGATATTACACCGCCAAGTTGGACGGGGTCTTCGGCGCGCAAACGAAAACCGCCGTTATTATCTTCCAGAAGGAAGCGGGCCTCGCCCCCGACGGCATAGTGGGTCCCAGGACCCTGGCGGCCCTGCGCGGACCCGTGGAGTCGAGCAGGGGCCTTGCTTCGACGGCCGCGTCCGCAGCTGAATAGCGGCTCCTGGAGAAAGCCCAACGCTTTCTAGGCACGAAGTACGTCTGGGGCGGCACGACCCCTCGGGGTTTCGACTGCTCCGGCTTCGTGTATCACGTCCTCAACGCGTGCGGGATCGATCTCCCGCGCTGCCTCGACGAGCAATTCACTCACGGAACACCCGTTTCGAGGAACGATCTACAAGCTGGAGACCTGGTGTTCTTCACCACGTACAAGGCCGGCCCATCACACGTCGGAATATACCTGGGCGACGGCACGTTCATTCACGCCAGCTCGGCCCGCAAACAGGTAACGGTCACCCCGATCGACAAGGCTTACTACGTGAAGAACTGGGTGGGCGCGCGGCGGATCCCCTCTGGTTAACTTAACGTAACTTATGTTGCCTTTACAATGGAAGCACGGCCTCAGTCGGTTTCAGAACTCGATGCCCTTCCTGGCGGGTATGCCCTTTCTGTAATGGTGCTTGATCTCCTTCACCTCGCTGATAGTGTCGGCGATCTCCACGATCTCCTCGCGCGCTCCCCTGCCGGTCAACACCATGTTGACGTGATCCGGCTTCGTCCTGATGAGATCGAGCAATTCCTCCACCTTCACCAGCCCGTAATCCACGGCCACGTTCACCTCGTCCAGGATCACTAGGCCGTGTTGCCCCCGCCTGACCACCTCTCTGGCGAGGTCCATCCCCCTGGCCGCCAGGTTCAAATCAACCTCGGAGGGGTTATTCCTGTTCACGAACTCGTCGCGACCGGACGGCACTATTGTAAGGGCCTTGAGGTGATCGCGGGCCGCCTTGCGTTCGCCATACTCATTCCCAGGCCCCTTCATGAACTGGATCATGTACACCTCTTGCCCGTGACCGATGGCGCGCAGCGCCAGCCCGAGGGCCGCTGTGGTTTTGCCCTTCCCGTCACCCGTGTAGACCAGGACCAAGCCCTTCTTCGACCCATCCCCACGATTCTCCATCTCCCGGCACCCCCTGATATCAGTGACCCATCGGTTCAGCGATCCCACCAGGTCGACGATCCCGTTGGAACCACCCCATTGGAGCCACGCGTTACCCTCCGACTCCGAAATCGCGCTTCACCCTGTTCATAAACGAGCTATCCGCTAGCAGATCCAGGCACGTCATCGCCATAGCCTTCGTCGCGACCAGGATGGCGGCATGCGCCCGCTCCGACCCCGCCGCCCTGGCGAATTCCTCTGTGTGCCCGGGAACATCCCCCGACGTGATCTTCACGTACGGGTGTATTGCGGGAAGGGCCTGGCTCACGTTGCCCATGTCCGACGAGCCGAGCCCGCCCCCGATCATCGCCCCGTCGCTGGGCTCCATGCCGAGTTCCGCCATGTACCTCCCAAACCTGGAAGAGAGCGTCGGATTATCCCTGCGCTCCGCGTAAACGGGCCCCAGCTCCACCGACGGCCTCGCGCCCGTCATCATGCCCGCCCCCTGTATACAGCGGCGCACCTTCTCGACCACCTCATTCAGCCCGGCCCGGTCCCTGGCCCTGACAAGTATCTCCGCCTCGGTATGGTCGGGAACCACGTTCGGCGCCGTGCCGCCCTTGGTGATGATCCCGTGAATCTTCGCGTCTTCCCGGAGGTGCTGCCTGAGCGAGTTTATCCCCGTGAACGTGAGGATTATCGCTTCCAGCGCGTTGATACCCTCGTGCGGGGCGCCGGCGGCGTGCGCGGCCTTTCCCCTGAACGTCACGTACAGGGAGACCGCCGCGAGTGACGGCCTGAATAGCATCGTCCTGGAGGAGGGGTGGACCATCAAGGCAGCGTCTATTCCCTGGAATTGGCCCCTCTCCAGGAGCGTGATCTTGCCCCCGGCGGCCTCCTCTCCCGGCGTGCCCATCACCACGACCCTGCCGGGGCGACCGTCGAGCGCCGCCCTCGCCGCGGCCCCCGCCCCCGCGCCCATCGCCGCTATCAGGTTGTGCCCGCAGCCATGACCGACCCCGGGCAGGGCGTCGTATTCGCACAGAATCGCGACCGCGGGCGACCCTGAACCGTACGTGGCCCTGAACGCCGTGGGCATACCGCCGGAGCCCTTCTCGATGTCGAATCCCTTGCTCTCGAGGAACGAGGTGAGCCATTCCACGGCCATATATTCCTGCAGCGAAACCTCCGGATTGTGAAGGATCCGCTCCGACAGATCCACGATCTCCCCCGCCATGGATTCGACGGCTCGAACGGCCGCGCTCCTCATTCTTTCAATATCCGCCAAGCATCAACCACCTCACTCAATCTCCGATCATTCCAAACGCACAAACACATTGTACTTCACGGGATCCCACTCGATACTCCCGCCGAGCGCCTTCACGATGGCCCTGGGTTGGGCCATCACCCGGTCGGACATTATGCGAAGGGGGGCGTCGAGCACGACCTCCGCCCCATTTATCAAAGCCACCGGCGACCCCGCGGTCATCACTATCGAGGACCCTCCCGCAACGCAGGAAACAGTCCTGGTCGCTGAATCCCAGCCCACTGTGAACCCGGCCGCCTCGAACATGGCCCTGCACGGCACCCAGGTCCTACCCTCCAGTAACACGGGGCCGATGTCCTGGAACTGGACGCCCTTCCCGTTCATTATTAAGTCAACCGGCGACCACGCCTCGATCTCTCCACCGGTCCCCCCGATTATCACATTCCCGTTCTCCACCGAAAGGCCGGACCCTGCCCGCCAGGGGATTTCGTTGCTCCAGAGGTCCTCCCCCGTTTCGGATGAGATCACGTGAATCTCGTCCGGGCCGGGTATCTCGAAATACGAGCTGATGTCCAGTCTGTCGCCGGATATGACCTGGGTCCGCACCAGTGCCTCGTACTGAGACACTCGGCCCCCGGATCTCCTCGATGCGACAGGCGCCTTCCACCGCCACTTCAATGCGCCCGTGCCCGGGTCAACGGCGTAGAGCCATCCCGTATTCCCCGCGTACACGGTATCGGCCGAAACAGCCGGGCTCGACCACTGGTTGCTGGCCCCGCGAACCGGCCCCCACAGAATTGCCCCAGTCTTCGAGTCCAGCGCGTACAGCCCTCCCGTCTTGAAGCCGGTGGCCGCCACCACCACCCTGTCACCGGCGAAGGCCGCCGTGTTCCCCAACCACCCCTGGAGTGGGGTTTTCCATTGGACCGCACCTGTCGTCTCGTCAAGCACGTAGACCGTTCCGCCGCCCTCGCCCGTCCCGAGAGCGGCAACGTAGACGCGACCACCGCCTACTGCCGGCGACCCGGCGATGAAATCCCCCGGAATCACGAAGTCCCACGACAGTTCTCCCCGAGCCAGCGAAACCGCGCAGACCCTTCCGTCGTACGCCGCCACGAAGGCCTGTTTCCCGGAAATTCCCACCGAGGATGTGACGGACAGCCCCGCCCGGAACCTCCACCTTTCCTCGCCGGACGACTCGTCGAGTCCATACACAAATCCGTTTGCGGCGGCGGCCACGACCACTCCCTCAGCCACCGCGGGACCCGAGCGTACCCTGGCGCCGTTTTCCGGCGCGAACTCCCAACACCGCACTCCGGTATCCAGGTCCAGCGCGTACACACGGCCGTCGTCGCAACCAACGAACAGCCGGCCTCCCGAGATCGCGGCCGGGGAGTGCACGGCCGCCGGCAATACCTCACCCCACCTGCGATAGAGGGCCAGTCCACGCAGCCCGTCCGTTTCGTGTGTTCTTGCAGATCCTCCGCCGTATTGGTTCCACGTCCCGTGCAAGGCCCAGGCCGGTCGGGGGGCCGCCGCCATAGCGGCAGCCGCCAGGATCAGCCCCGCCAGGGCCTTTCGAGGCGATATCCCTCGCATGTGCGCACCTCCGCTCTCAACATAGGGTCCAGCCACATACAATGTGCCCGGGAGGGGATACGAATGCCGTACGTCCCACAGTACCTGGCGAAATATCTGGGCCAAGCCCACATAACCATCGACGTGTCATCGATGAGTCTTTCTCTTCAAGTCAACGGGCGACACCACGCCACTTACCCCTGCGCGGTAGGCAAGCCCAGCACCCCGTCGCCGGTCGGCTCGTGGCAGATAGCCGTCAAGACAGTCGGCCCGTCGTGGGAGGTGCTCGGAACCCGCTGGATGGGCCTCAATGTCCCGTGGGGAAACTACGGGATCCACGGCACCAACGCCCCCTGGTCCATAGGGAGGCAGATATCCAACGGCTGCATTCGAATGCATAACGAGAATGCCGAGGAGGTATTCGATCTCGTAGCGGTGGGGACCCCTGTGGACATCGCGGGCAGCTACGGCGCCTCTTCCGGCGCGCTTCGCCTCGGCGCCACCGGCCAGGCGGTGGTCGAATTGCAGAACCGCCTCATTCTTCTGGGGTACCTCACCGGCTTCAGCGATGGTGTCTTCGGCATCTCCACGGACGCCGCCGTGCGGCGTTTTCAGGCAAGTAACGGCCTTGTGGCGGACGGGATCGCCGGGCCTCTCACCCGGAGAGCCCTCGGCATGTGGTGACGCCATTTCATGCTTCACTCTCATCAAAAATCCGCTGGTACTCCGGGAATGTCAGGCGCACCTCGCGGGGTTTGGAGCCCTCATACGGGCCGACAAAACCCCTTTCCTCCATTGCGTCGATGAGCCGCGCCGCGCGGGCATATCCTATGGGCAACTTGCGCTGGAGAAGTGACACGGACGCCTGCCCCGCCTCAACCACGATCTTCACGGCCTGCGGGAAAAGGTCGTCCGTCCCCTCGTGCCGCACGGCCGATTCAGTCTCGGACTCGATGACTACCTCTTCGTATCTTGGTCCACCCTGTTCCCTCGCGAATCTGACGACCCGCTCCACTTCGCGTTCATTTATGTACGCGCCCTGGGCGCGGGTGGCCTTTGTGGCCCCCACGGGGAAGAACAGCATGTCCCCTTTGCCGACGAGCTTCTCCGCCCCCGCGCCGTCAAGTATCGTCCTCGAGTCAATCTGGCTCGACACGGTGAACGCGATCCTGGAGGGTATATTCGCCTTGATTGTGCCAGTCACCACGTCCACCGACGGCCTCTGCGTGGCGACGACCAGATGTATTCCGGACGCCCGAGCCATCTGCGCCAGTCTGAATATGGCGTCCTCGACATCGGCGGGGGCCACCATCATTAGGTCGCTCAGTTCGTCGATGACGACCACGATGAACGGCAGCAGTTCCTCGCCCAGAGCAGCCGCCGCCTGATTGTACTTCCCTATGTCCCTGACCCCCGCGCTCACGAACATCTGGTAGCGCTTCTCCATCTCTCTGACTACCCAGCGCAGCGCGCCGGCCGCCTTTTTTGGATCGGTGACGACGGGGGCCAACAGATGGGGTATCCCATCGTATATGCTGAGCTCGACCATCTTTGGATCCACGAGCAGCATCTTGACCTCATCTGGTTTCGACTTGAACAAGATGCTGGTGATGATCGAGTTTATGCACACGCTCTTGCCCGAACCGGTGGCCCCGGCAATGAGCACGTGGAGCATCTTTTCCAGCGTGGATACTATGGGTCTCCCCGCGAT
>JAHDPS010000186.1 GCA_018434225.1 Bacillota bacterium | reverse complement strand
CTGTTCAGAGCCTCGTCTTGAACGGCGACGCCGTTAAGTTTCACGCGCGTCACGGCCCTCGGGTGAAGGGACCTGTATGATTCGGCGAAGGCGTGTTTGAGGACGACGAGTACCCGTCTCACCTTGATGGCGCCGCCGGTGGACCCCGCGCAGCCGCCGATGAACATGAGGATAAAGAGGACGCCTTTGGCCAGGAAGGGCCAGGTGTCGAAGTCCGCAGTGGCGAAGCCGGTCGTCGTTATGATGGAAGCCACCTGGAAACAGGAATCGCGCACGGTTTTGCCCAGGTTGTCATAGGTGGGATGAATGGAAGAGATGAGTAAGATAGCTGCGCAGGCAACGATGACGAGGTAAGACACAGCTTCTTCATCCTTGAGAACGGAGAAACGGCGGTTTCGGAGCAGTCGATGGTAAAGGGCAAAGTTGCCCCCCGCGATCAACATAAAGGCAACTATCGTCCACTGGATGAAAGGGCTTTCCCATGCACCCACACTTGCGGTCTTCGTGGAGAATCCGCCCGTCGCCATTGTCCCGAAGGTGTGGGTCACGGAGTCAAAGATGCTCATTCCCCCAAGGCGGAGGAGGGCGGCCTGGACGATGGAAATCCCCAGGTATATGAGCCACAGGCTTTTCGCCGTGTCCCTGATCCTCGGTTCGAGCCTCTCCGGCACTGGGCCCGGTACCTCCGCTTTGAATAACCGCATGGCGCCCGGGCCGAGGTTGGGCAATACGGCGATGAAGAGAACGATTATGCCCATTCCGCCCAGCCAGTGCAGGAAGCTCCTCCAGAACAGGATGCCGTGAGGCTGGGCTTCGATGTCCCTGAGTACGGTCGCCCCCGTGGTCGTCAGTCCGGACATCGCTTCAAAGAAGGCGTCCGTGTATGATGTGAGGCTTCCGGCAAAGACGAAAGGCAGTGCGCCGAATGCCGCGGCTCCGACCCAACCCAGGGTCACGGCCGCGAAGCATTCCTTGTTCGACAGATCGTGGTTTTTCCTGCCGGCCTTTGCGAGGAGAAACCCCGCCGCAATCGTAATGACCATCGACAGGAGGAACGCCCGGCTATCCGTTTCCCCAAGGCACAGCGATATCCCCAGGGGGATCGACATCAGTAATCCCAGAAAGGAAGTTAGGCTGCCCACGAATCCAGCCACTATGCGAATATCAAGCATGTCTCGCTCCGATTCTCCTAATCTTTGAAGATGCTCTCGAAAGACGGCAAGGCCGAGGAGGCGGCGAACACAACCAGGCAATCGGCTGGGGTGAGAACCGTGTCGCCTCTCGGGACTATGACCTTGTCCCCCCTGATCAGGGCGCCCACGACAACCCCTTTCGGAAGGCCCAGATGGCGAATGGACTTGCCGCACGCGGCGCAGTTCCTCGGCACAATCATCTCTATGAGCTCGAGTTTGCCCTCGTTGATGTACGATAGGGACTTGATGTCAGCCGTGTGAATCAGCCTGAGTATGGCGCCGGCGACGATCACCCTAGGGACGACGGTGGTGTCGATCCCCATCTGAGTCGCGGTGGGCGCATAGTCCTCCCTTTCGATCTTCGCGACCACTCTTCTGGTTCCCGAGCGTTTCGTCATGAAACCCATCAGTAGATTCGCTTGATCGTGGCCGGTGAGCGCCACGAACACATCCGCCGCGTGGACGCCTTCTTCGTGCAGGACATCGGGCTTCGTGGCGTCTCCGTGTATTATGAGTGTGTGTGACAGCTCCCGCGACAGCTTTTCGCAAACGCCCTTGTCCCGTTCTATGATCTTGACGCGGGGGCCGTGCCGCCAGTGCTTTTCCAGGAAACGGGCGAGCAACTCTCCGGTCTTCCCGCCGCCGGCGATCACCACGTCCCTCGTCGCCTGTTCGGTGGATCCCACCAGCCAACCCACCTCGCTGGGCACGCCGGTCTTGCCTATAATGAATATCTCATCCCCGGGATAAAGACGCGTGCTCCCCTGCGGAACCAGCGTATCCCCGTCACGAAGGATCGCGCCTATCGTACAGTAAGCGAGCTTGGCCTGTTCGATGGTTTTGTGAGCCAGCGGAGACCCATCCTGGATTCTGAAACCGAGCATCTGAACCTTGCCGCCAGCCAGATACTCCACTTCGGTGGCGGCCGGCGCCCTCAAGAGCTTGACTATGTGATACGCGACGTCTTCTTCGGGCTTCGCGATCAGGTCGATGCCAAGATCCTTGCTGGTCAGCAATCCGTTCGTGGAGTCCCCGAATACCGTTTCCCTCAGGCGTGCGACCGTGCGCTTCGCGCCGATCTTCTTGGCGATCATACACGAGACGATGTTCACCTCGTCGATGTCGGTGACCGCGATGAACAGATCCGAATGCCTGACCGACGCCTCTTCGAGGAGGGCGAGGCTCGCGCCGTTGCCGGTGAGTATCTGGACATCGAGGTGCTCGTCCGCTTCTTTGAGGACATTATCGTTTTGATCGATCAGTACTACGTCGTGACCTTCTTCCGCCAGTTTCCTGGCGAGTTCGAATCCGACCTTGCCCACTCCTACGACTACAGCCTTCAAGAGTCGCTTCCCTCCCGGTCATCGCCAGAGAAATAAACCCGTATCCGCGTCGGGGGTCCTTTCCAGGGGCCTGTCCGTTTCGATCTCTCTCAAGATCACTTCAGCCGCGAATACTATGACGCCTTCGCACAGGTGCCCGCCCACGCAACTACCGTCCTCTCCCGCCAGGGTGAGATGAACGTGGACGAAAGGCTTCCCATCCTTGATGCTCAGGCTCCCCATGCCGGAGGCTATTTCCATTGGTGTCTCCCAACGTATAGTAGCATATCTGTGGGCCACCTGGTCGTAGAATCCGAGAGCCGCCTTCTCGACCGCGCCTATGAGCTCGATGGCGCCCTGCCTGAAGCCCGATCGCTCGCAGACGGCGTTCAGTTGCGCGAGCAGATCGTCTCCCTTGGCTAGACGTGCGACATATATATTGCCGGTGGTCCTTCCGCTGAACGTGTTCATGGCTTTCCTCCTGAGTACAATAGATGCCGCGAGGCCCATGGTTTGTGCAACATGGCTGCGCCGCGCGAGTGTTGACTCTTCCTTCGACCCGAGCGGCCCTATTCCTGCGGTCCCTCGCGGTATTGGCGGCTGACGGCGGCGTGGCATTGTTGAAGGGAGGTTCGCGGTATTCCAACCGTTCATTTTTCTTGTAAGCAGATGTCTTACGTCACTATCATAAAGGCTCTACCTTGTTAGATGTTGAAGACGACGCATCCCGTCAGCCACTTTGGCGGTTTGATCTGGTTTACCCATTCTGATATTCTGAAAATCGGAGGTGATCCTCGCAAGGATGGAACCGCTCAGGATAGGACGAAGGGGCACCATGGTCATTCCTTCAGCGCTGCGCCGGAAATATGGGTTCGAGGAAGGCACCCTGATAGTAGCCGAACCCCTCCCCGAGGGGATCCTTCTGCGCCCTGCTGTCGCTCTGCCTTTGGAGGTCTATTCCAAAGAACGCAAGGCTGAGTTTCTGCTGACTAATGCTGTTACCCCCGAGGACTATGCGTGGGCTCTGGCGGAGGTGCGGAAGATGGGGATCGACCCCAACTCAGTGCCTCATGAGAAGCCAGTTGGTTGGCAGGGGGGGAGGCAGGTGGCGGGTAGGGATGGACCGTCTTTTCCTTGACGCCAACGTGTTGTTCTCGGTCGTGTACGGCGGCCGGGGCCTGGCCATACTGTGGGACCTGAAGCGTCTCGGCCTTTGCCGGCTCCTGGCATCCGCCTACGTGCTGGAGGAGGCCAAGCGGAATCTCGGATCAAGCGCACGGTTGGCGCTGGACAGGCTGCAAGTGGACATCGACGTCGTCCCGGAGTGCGATCCTGGCACGCCCTGCCCGTGTGACCTGCACGAGAATGATCGCCCTGTACTGATGGCGGCGATCAAGGCTGGGGCTACGCACCTGATAACGGGGGATCTGAGGCATTTCGGGGCCTACCGGGGCCGGGCCATACAGGGCGTCTGCGTGATGACTGCGCAGGACTACATCGAGGCCGTTTCGGCCGGGACTCAGCAGGGGCGCGTGCACGACGCGGGGTTCAACCGCGGATGATCTGTACGATGAGGTGACCGCTCTGACCCGCCCAGCGGTCCTATTCTCAACTGCCGCAGGGTGACACAGAAGAAGGAAACACTGGGTACTATATCCACATTTCGGACCTGCTACGACCGTAGCAGGTTTCATCTTGGGTGAGGCAGCTCCAGGATGGAATATATGCTCCTGGGGCGGAGCATTTTTCCCCCGAAACCTCCCAATACTAGGACGTAGTCCGTTGGCGGAGTCCTACGAGGACGAGTCATATGAGGACGAGTCGCAGTTTGAGGGGGAGGCTCCTTGAAACCCACGCCTGATATCGCGCCCACCGTTAGACCTGTTGAACCCGATATAACCACGCCCGGCACGCCGCCTGGGGTACCGCAGCCGGTGCCCGTGACGCCAACACCGGGAACGCCGCCGCCGGTAACGCCCATCACGCCGGTGACCCCGGCACCGGGAACGCCCGTGCCCGGGGTTCCCCGCGTGAGGGAGACGCCCCCGCCGGGCGGGACGCCCGGTGCCGAGGGTGCGCCGGGGGCGGGCGAAGGGGCGGCGGCGAATGTGCGCGAGCTGGGGGTCACCGATGTCCCCAGGATGAGGAGCGACATCCACTGCCTCACCATCGTGGGGCAGGTGGAGGGGCATATCATTCTGCCCGCGCAGAACAAGACGACCAAGTACGAACACATCATCCCGCAGATAGTCGCGGTGGAGGAGAACCCCGACATTAAGGGGCTGCTGGTGGTGCTGAACACTGTCGGTGGCGACGTGGAGGCGGGCCTGGCCATCGCGGAACTCCTCTCCAGCATGTCAAAACCCAGCGTATCCCTGGTTTTGGGTGGGGGGCATAGCATCGGCGTGCCCATAGCCGTGAGCACGAGCTACTCGTTCATCGCGGAGACCGCCACGATGACCATCCACCCGATCCGCCTCACGGGGCTTGTCATCGGGGTCCCCCAAACATACGAATACCTCGACAAAATGCAGGATAGGGTGGTCAAGTTCGTGGTCTCCAATTCGAAGATCACGGAGGAGAAGTTCCGCGAGTTGATGTTCAGGACCGGTGAACTGGCTCGCGACATCGGGACCATTCTCGTGGGGCGCGACGCCGTGAACGTAGGGCTGATCGACGAGGTGGGCGGCATTTCGGAAGCCGTGGCCAAGGTGAGACAGATGGCCTCCGAGCGGGAGGGGGTTGGCCTGCGCCATTGATCCTGTACACTGTGATGCCGGTGGAAGAAGTAATGCAGCAGGAGGGAAAACGCCAGATACTGGAGGTCAGGGTTAAGGGCAGGATCATCCAGGTTGAGCCCGTCTCCCCGACCGAGGGCCGCGTGTTGCGCGTGATCTCGACAGATCCCCAGGATTTCCTCGATCCAGGAATACAGCCCGGAAGCCTCGTGAGCCTTTGGGGCGGCGGCCCCTGACGGCATTATCCGCGCACACGCGACCAGCATGTTCTGGGGTGACGCCAGCATAGACCGTTGACAGCCGGACTTAACGTTGCGCGGGGCGCAACGATGTGTTGGGCGCGATGACGTGATGTCGCAACGAGCTGTCGCAACGATGTGTTGGGCGCTACGTCCTGCTGGCGCGATGTCGTCTCGTGGTCCGCCGCGGAGGGGATGCTCCGGTGTTCATCTCGATCGGTTGCCGTCTAGCGGGCGGCTTCCTCATGTTTTTCGCCGGTGTCAGGGTCATCCGCTTGGCCCTGGAGGGGATGGCGGAGGCGGGATTACGCCGGGCTCTACGGTTCCTGGCGGGTACGCCTTTTCGCGCCGTGATCCTGGGCGCCGCCATAACGGGGGCAATCCAGTCTTCCAGCGTGACGACCGCGCTTATTGTTGCGCTGGCGGGCGCGCGAGCCGTCACTCTCAGAGAAGCGGTCGGGTTGGTTCTCGGGGCCAATATTGGCGCGACCGTGACCATCCAGATGCTCGCGCACGACGTTCACCGCCACGGCCCCGCGATAATCGTTGTCGGGCTGTGCGCGCAGGCGCTCTCCCTGACGCGCTCAATGGCTTGGTTGAGGGCATCCGCCAACCTCCGGTGCGCGGGACGAACCATGATCGGGGTCGGCCTCTTGTTCACGGGAATCCGGACTGTCGCCGCCGCGGCGGCGCCCTTGATCGAAGGCGAACAGTTTGAACTGATAGTGTCGCTGTTCGGTGGCAACCCCATCTCCGGCCTGATCGGGGGGACACTGGTCAGCGCCTTGGTACAGTCATCGAGCCTGACGATAGCTACGACCATTGCCGCGTGCGCGCGCGGGCGCCTGGGGCTGTCAGGAGCGCTGGCCGCCGCGATCGGCGCGAACGTGGGTACCTGCATAACCGCGATTATGGCCGCCGCCGGCTCCACCGTACAGGCGAAAAGGGCGGCAACCTCTCACCTGGTGTTCAACTCGCTGTGCGCGGGGCTATTCATGGCTTTCCTCGATCCGTTCACATGGTTGGTCTCGCGGACGAGCGCTTCCGTCGCTTCGCAGGTGGCCAACGCCCACACGATCTTCAACGTCGTGGGCGCGGCGCTCGCCCTGCCTCTAGTCGATTTCGTGGTAGCCGTCGTCGAGAAATTCGTGCGTGACTGACGCGACTGAAGGGGCAACGCTTCCCTCTGTCGAACCACGTGTCCGTCGGAAAAGGAGGCAAGGCGCCGTTGGTTACATGGATTATCCTTGGATTGCTGCAGGGCGTCACGGAATTTCTTCCCGTGTCCAGCTCCGGTCACCTCGTAATAGCTCAGGCCCTTTTTCGCATCAAGGCCCCCGGAATAGGCATCGAGGTTGCGGCCCATCTCGGCACGCTCGCGGCCGTTCTTACTGTTTATGGGGGAGACGCTGTGAATCTCGTCATCGGTTTCCTGGGAGGGTTGGGAAACGCCGCGAGACGGCGGTCCCCTGGTTTCAAGGCCGCTGTTTATGTGTTATTGGGGTCCGTTCCCGCGGGCGTCGCGGGCATCCTCTGGAAGGACTGGTTTGAGAGCGCATTCGAGAGCGTGGCGTTCGCCGGCGTGGGTCTGCTGGTCACGGGGACAGTATTGTTCCTCCTGGGCGGTATTGGCTCCAGTCGTGGGAGAAGGGGTATGGCAGCCGCGGAGATGGGGGTCGTGAGGGCGTTCTTGGTGGG
>JAHDPS010000190.1 GCA_018434225.1 Bacillota bacterium | reverse complement strand
GGGTTCGTCCCACCTGGCTTCGTGAAAACGCCTCAACTTCCGCGCGTTCGTCCCCACGCATTCCACATCCCTTCTCATACGACAGTCTCCTCGATGGCCTTGACCAGGGTGTCGATATCGTTCCTGGTATGAACCTCAGTGACGCAGTAAAGAGCGCTCTCGCCCAGCTCGGGGAACTCCTTGGACAGGTCCTTGCCTCCAAAAATATCCTTTTCAAGCAGGGACTTGTTTATCCGTTCGACCGTCTTCCCGCAACCGTCGAAGTTGACCACGAATTCCTTGAAGTGGACGGACGAGAACGGGATCGTGACCCCCTTTATCCCCGCTATGCGCTTTCTGGCGTAGAGCGATTTCTGCATGACCACCTGGCCCAGCTCTCTCATGCCGCGTGGACCCATCAGCGCGAGGTACACCCCCGCCGTGATGCCCCACAGGGCGGCGTGAGTTCCCACGAACTCCTTCCCCTTCTCCCTCAGCGCGAAGGAAGTGCGCTCGTAGGCGACGTCGCCGAATACCCACTCGTCTTCGGCGTTCCTGGAGATGCCGAAGAGGCGGGATGGGTATTCGTGGACGAAGCGCTCTTCGTCACGGGTGGCAATGAATCCGCCGAGGCCGCCGCCGTAGTTCATGTGGATGCCCAGCGACTGAATGTCGCCGCATACGATGTCCGCGCCGTACTGAGGCGGTGGCGCCAGGACCCCCAGGGTGATCGGATCCACTCCGGTGACCGGTATGGCGCCGTGCTTATGGGCGATCTCTGTCACGCGCCGGCCGTTGGTCTCGATTACTCCCAGGTACGAGGGGTTTTCAAAATAGACCGCGGCCGTTTTTTCGGACACCTTGTTTTCGAGGTCGGGGATATCGATCTCGCCCGTATCTCTATCGTAATCGACCAACCTTATGTCGATGGACGGCTTGCAGTAATTCTTTATTACCTGGAGTCGATCTGGATTGATGATTGCCGGGACCAGCGCTTCGGTCCTCCCGGTCATCCTGGCGGCCATGCGGATAGAGGTCGCGGCCGCTTGAGAACCGTCGTAGGTCGGGACGTTCACCACATCCAGGTCCAGCAGTTCTCCCATCATGCTCTCGTACTCGAATAAGGCCTGGAACCTGCCGTGGTCTTCGTATGGCTCGCCGCCGTACGCCGTCAGGAATTCCGAGCGTCCGTTGATCTCGTCGCAGATCGCTGGGACGTGATGCTGCCAACATCCGGCGCCCAGGAAGTTGAGGTATTCGCCGCAGGCCCTGTTCTTCGCCAGGATACCCTCCACGTGACGCTTCAGTTCCATCTCGGAGAGAAGCGGCTCGGGCAGTCGCATCTTGCCCTTGAATCGCAGGCTGTCCGGGATCTGGCCGAACAGCTCATCGATGCTTTCGGCTCCTATCGCGTCAAGCATCTCCTTCTTGATTTCGGGGACGGAGTTGGGAATGTACGGATGCACGAATGGCCCGCTCTTAGCCATGAATTAGACCTCCATCTGCACAATCTATTTGCTCTCGCGAGACACGAGCTCGATGATCAGGCGGTTCCGCCGCCGTCGACCACGAGCGTCGCTCCCGAGATCCAGCCGGACATGTCGCCGGCGAGAAAGAGCACCGCGTCCGCGATATCCTGCGGGGTCCCTATCCGGCGTATGGGGCGATCCGCGGACGAGGCGAGGAACGACTCCTCGTTCAATCCGAGTTGCCGGGCCTCGCCCCGCAGGAGGGGTGTGTCGGTATCCCCCGGGCAAACGCAGTTGACGCGTATGTTGTCCTTGCCGTGGTCGATGGCCATGGCCCTGGTCAGATTGACTACGCCGCCCTTCGCCGCGCAGTACGACGCGGCCATCGGGCCCCCCTTGATCCCCCAGCCGGAGCCGGTGTTGATGATGCTTCCACCGCCGCCCGCGGCCATGATCGGGATGACGTACTTTGACAGGAGATAGACGCCCTTCAGATTGACCGCCAGTACCAGGTCCCAGTCCTTCTCGTCGAGGTCGACCACGCTCTTACGCCTGATTACCCCCGCGTTGTTGAATAGGATATCGATCCTTCCGAAGGATTCCCCGACTCCCTGGGCCGCCTTGCGGCAGCTCTCCGCCGAGGTGACGTCGCAATGGAAGAATTCAGCCCGGCCCCCCGCCTTACCGATCTGCGCCGCAGCCTCCCGGCCGCCCGCTGTGTCGATGTCCAGCAGGGCCACCGCCGCCCCCGCTTCGGCCAACCGCACCGCAGCGCCCAACCCTATGCCGGACGCCGCCCCGGTGACCATGGCCACCTTGCCTTCGAGACAGACTGCCCTTGACACTCCACATTTCCCGTTGCCTTTGGACACCTGGCTCCCCCCTTAGTTTCAATGTCGTTGTTCGCCTTTTTGGCCGGTACTACGCTGTTTCGCCGCCGTCAATGGGATAATGCTGCCCCGTTATGTACGCCGCCTCGGACGATGCCAGGAAGGCGAACAGGGCCGCGATCTCCTCCGGGCCCGCGTGGCGTTTCAACGGTATCCCCTGATTCACCTTTTCGAGCATTTCGGGCGTGTACTCCGCCTCCTGCATCGGAGTGAGGACATACCCGGGGCATACGGCGTTCGACCTTATCGAGGGCGCGAACTCGAGCGCAATAGTCCTGGCCAGGAGGATGACGCCCGCCTTCGACGCGTTGTAGTCGGCGTACAACGGATGCCCCTCCATCCCGTTGGTGGAAGCGGTGAACAGGACGACGCCCGAACGCTGGGGCAGCATCCTCTTGATGGCTTCCTTCGCGCAGAGGAACATCCCGCCCAGGTTCACACCGAGCACCCTGGACCACTGTTCGTATTCGATCTCGAGGAACGGTTTCCTCACGCTGATGCCGGCGTTGGACACGAGCACATCCACCCCGCCCATCAGCTCGTCGACCGCCCCGAACGCCTCCCGCACCCCGCCGGGTGAGCCGACGTCCGCCCTTACCCCGCCTATCAGCTCCGGGATTGCGGTCTTCGCCGCCGCGATCCCCTTTTCGTCTATATCCACGATCACAACCCGGGATCCTTCCCGGACGAACCGCTGCGCCGTCGCAAGGCCGATGCCGCTCGCTCCACCGGTGATTACCACTCGCTTACCTGAAAGGTCCTCGTATCGGGCCATCTCAACGCTCCCTTCTCCAGTGCGCCCGGCACCACGACG
>JAHDPS010000381.1 GCA_018434225.1 Bacillota bacterium | reverse complement strand
TATGACGCGACATGGGTTCATCGTACAGTAGCGAACTGCCTGGGACGAGTTCCCCGAGACGGTCAAGAACCTCCCTTGCCAATCCCCTCATCCTCCCCCCGCGGCGCCACCAGCATCTCGACCGCAGCGTAGGGATCGATCTTGCGCGCGGCGACGCCGGCCACAATCTCGTCCCAGCGCCCGCTCGCCTTCGCTCTTTCTATGACAGGTATGACGACCGACTCGGCGAGCAGTTCCCTGATCGCGAACTCCGATGCCCGCAGCGAGTGCGCCGCGAGATTGCCGCCGTCGCGGACGAAGGCGCCGTGCTCCCTTATCTTCGCCGCGAGCTCCGGTATTCCCTCACCCGTCGTCGCTACCGTTTTAATCACCGGCGGCCTCCAGGGTCGACCGGCGGGAGCGAGATCGAGGGCATACTCCAACTCCAACGCAGTCCTGTCGGCGCCCTCCCTGTCCGCCTTGTTGACGGCGAACACGTCGCCGATCTCCATTATGCCGGCCTTCATGGCCTGCACGTCGTCGCCCAGGCCGGGCGCCACCACGACGAGGACGGTGTGGGCGAACCTCATTATCTCGACCTCCGATTGGCCGGTGCCCACAGTCTCGATGAATATGACGTCGCATCCGTACCCGTCGAGCAGGTTCACCACCGCGCCGGTGGCCCTCGAGAGCCCCCCGAGCTGCCCGCGAGTCGCCAGGCTCCGAATAAACACGCCGCTATCGGTGGAGTGCGAATCCATCCTCAGCCTGTCTCCGAGCAACGCCCCACCCGTAAACGGGCTGGTGGGGTCGATTGCCACAACGCCGACCTTCTCGCCTTCCCGCCTCCAATCGCGAATGAGGCCGTCCGTCAACGAGCTCTTCCCCACGCCCGGGGACCCCGTTATGCCAACCACGCAGGCGCGGCCCGTGTGGGGGTAGATCTCGCGGATAATGTCCCTTGACGAAGGGGAGCCATCCTCGACAGCGGTGATGGCCCGCGCGAGCGCGAGCCTGTCACCTCCGAGTATCCTCGATACCAGTTCCATACAATATCAGCACCCGTCAGTCACATGATCCCTATTTGAGTAGGGCAAGCATGGTCCCGGCCGCCACGGCGGTGCCGATGACCCCGGCAACGTTGGGGCCCATCGCGTGCATGAGCAGGAAGTTGCTCGGGTTTTCCCTCTGGCCGACCACCTGCGACACGCGCGCCGCCATCGGCACGGCCGACACACCCGCGGAGCCTATCAGCGGGTTGACCTTGCCGCCGCTCATATAGTACATCAGCTTGCCCAGTAGTACGCCGGCCGCTGTGCCTCCCGAAAACGCAACGAGGCCGAGGGCGATAATCCCGATCGTCTTGAGATTTAGAAACGATTCCGCGTTCATCGTCGCCCCGACGGACGTGGCTAGGAAGATGGTCACAATATTGATGAGCTCGTTCTGGGCCGTCTTGGACAGCCTCTCGACCACGCCGCACTCCCTGAACAGGTTCCCTAGCATTAGCATGGCAACCAGTGGCGCCACCATCGGAAGCAGGAGGCTGACGACGATCGCCACCACGACGGGAAACACGATCTTCTCGGCCTTGGAGACGGGCCTGAGCTGCTCCATGACGACCGTTCGTTCCTTCTTCGTGGTCAAGGCGAGCATGATGGGCGGCTGGATTAGCGGAACGAGCGACATGTACGAGTACGCCGCCACCGCGATGGGTCCCAGCAGATGGGGCGCCAGCTTCATCGTGGTGAATATCGCCGTGGGCCCGTCGGCGCCACCGATGATGCCTATGGACCCCGCCTCCCTGAGCGTGAATCCCAGGAACTTGGCACCCAAAAGGGCTATGAACACCCCGAGTTGGGACGCGGCGCCAAGAAGAAGCGTGCTGGGATTGGCGAGGAGCGGGCCGAAATCCGTCATCGCGCCGACGCCCAGGAAGATAAGGGGCGGAAAGATCTCGTGCTCCACGCCATAGTACAGGAAATGGAACAAACCACCCGGGCTCATGATGCCCGTCAGCGGCAGGTTGGCCACAAGACAACCGAACCCTATCGGCAGGAGCAGCAGTGGTTCGAATCCCTTGGCTATCGCGAGGTATATCAGGGCGCACGCCACGGCCAGCATCACGACGTTACCCCAAGTTAGCGCGGACAGGCCGGTGCTGCCTGCCAGGGCGCTGAAAACGTTAGCAAAATCCATCGTGTCGTCCCCTTTCTAGACGGGCTGCACAGATACGAGGGGATCGCCCGCGTTGACGCTGGCACCCTTAGTCGTGTGAATGGACGCGACGACACCATCGTATCCCGACATGATCTCGTTCTGCATCTTCATGGCCTCGAGCATTATCAGGACCTGGCCCTTCTTGACCCGGTCCCCCTCTCTCACGAGGATATCGCTTATGGTGCCGGGCATCGGGGACGAAACCAGGCCGTCCTTCGAGCCGGCCGCCTTCGCGGGCGTCTTGGCCTTCGGGGCTTCCGCCTTGGGGGCCTCCGCTTTCACCGGCGCCGCTTTGACCGCCTGGGGAGCGGCCTGGGGCGCCGGCGCCGGAGCGGCCGCCACGGAAACGGGGCGAGCCTCGCCGCGCACTTCCTCCACGCCTACCTCATATTCTTTTCCATTCACAGTTATCCTGAACTTCCTCATGCGGTAGCCCTCCTCTTAGCCATCTCCCTGGATTGCATTATCCTGGTGCGACCGGCCATCGCCCAGAGACTCTCGCCCCTCCGGGCGTTCGCGCTGAGCGCGACCGGGACGAAGGCGGGCTTATCCAGGTAGGCGGCCAGCGCCGCGGATATCACCGCTGTCGTCTCCGCGTTCACCTCTTCGGTCTCGTCCGGTAACTCGCTCTCGACAGTACCGAGGGCCACCGGCTCTCCCGCATCGCGGGCCGGATCCCCTTCCCTCTTGCCTCGACCATTACCCGGGCCGCCGTTACCGCCGAATGGCGCAACGATGAGCTTGATCGCCTTTATGATCAGCGCGACCACGTAAAGCACCAGAAACACGACTACCATATCGATGATCGTCAACCAGAAAGCATTCGCGAGTGAATCAGTCATCCGCTTTCCCCTCTCCTAAGCGCATTACATAGGGATATTGTCGTGCTTCTTGGCCGGCCTCGACTCGGCCTTGCTCCTGCAAACCTCGAGGGCGCTGATGAGTCTCGGCCTTATATCCCTCGGATCTATGACATCGTCGATGTATCCGCGCGCGGCGGCTATGTATGGGGTAGCGAACTTGTCGCGGAACTCCTGGATCTTCTGGGTCCTCATGGCCTTCTGATCCTGCGCCGACGCTATTTCGTCCCTGAATATGATATTGGCCGCGCCCTCGGGTCCCATCACCGCGATCTCGGCCGTGGGCAGCGCGAACACCAGGTCGGCTCCCAGGTGCCTGGAGCACATGGCTATGTACGCTCCACCATAAGCCTTGCGGACGATCACGGTGATCTTGGGCACAGTGGCTTCCGAATAAGCGTACAGCAGCTTGGCGCCGTGACGGATAATGCCGCCGTGCTCCTGACCCACTCCCGGCAAATAACCCGGCACGTCCGAGAACGTGACGAGTGGGACGTTGAAGCAATCGCAGAACCTGATGAACCTGCACGCCTTGTCCGAGGCGTCGATGTCCAGGCACCCCGCCTTGACCTTGGGCTGGTTACCCACGATGCCTACGGAACGGCCGTTCAACCTGGCGAAGCCGACGATGATGTTCTCGGCGTAGTACTGGTGCACCTCAAAGAACGACCCCGCGTCCACTACGGCGTTGATCAGGTCCTTCATGTCGTAAGGCTTGTTCGGTTCGGCGGGAACTATATCCCGCAGGGACTCATCCGACCTGTTCGGATCATCGCTCGCCTCGACAGCGGGCGGATCCTCGAGATTGTTTGACGGAATATATCTCATAAGGGTCTTGAGCATCGAGAAACATTGCGTCTCGTCAGCGGCCCAGAAATGGGCCACGCCGCTCGTCCTGTTATGCACTGTGGCGCCGCCGAGTTCGGCGGGGCTGACTTCCTCGCCGGTGACGGCTTTTATCACCTGCGGCCCCGTGATGAACATGTTGCTGACTCCCTCGACCATGAATGTGAAGTCCGTCAGCGCGGGGGAATACACGGCCCCGCCGGCGCACGGGCCGAGGATGACTGATATCTGGGGAATAACACCCGAGTATATGGAGTTCCTGTAGAATATCTCGCCGTAGCCCTTCAGGGCGTCTACCCCTTCCTGGATCCTCGCGCCGCCCGAGTCATTCAGAGATACAAACGGTATCCCCATCTTCTTCGCGAGTTCCAGGCACTTGGTTATCTTCGCCGCGTGCATTTCACCGAGCGACCCGCCGATCACGGTGAAGTCCTGCGCGGCGACGGCGACATTCCGCCCATTGACAGAGCCGTATCCCGCGACGACGCCCTCTCCCGGGGCCCTTATCCCGCTCATCCCGAAATCCGCGCAGCGATGTTCGGCAAAGGCGTCGAGTTCCACGAAAGTACCCTCGTCGAGCAGGGCGTCGATCCGTTGGCGGGCCGTCATTTTACCCGCTTTCTTCTGCTTCTCAAGGCGCTCGGGGCCGCCCCCCTGCCTCACCCTATTGCGGCGTTCCTCCAGTTCAGCCAGTTTCTCATCGATCCCCAATAATTTCACCTCCGTCTCCTGATAGAGACCTATCTCCTTTCGCACAACTCCAGGAGAACACCGTTCGTGCTTTTCGGATGCACGAACGCGATCCTGGCGCCGCCCGCGCCCTTACGGGGTGTCTCGTCGATAAGCCTCAATCCCGCTTCCTTGCACTTCTTCATCGCTTCCTCGATATCGGTTACCCTGAGCGCTATGTGCTGGATGCCCTCACCCTTCGCCTCTATGAACTTCGCCACCGCGCCGTCCGGCGCCGTGGACTCAAGTAGTTCGACTTCGCTGTCACCAACCGGGATGAACGCGACCTTGACCTTCTGTTCCGGAACGACTTCGACGTCGTGGACAGCCAAACCCAGCACATCGACGTACAATCGCGAGGCTTCCTCGATACTTTTTACCGCGATTCCCACGTGGTCGAGCCTGGACACATCGAATGACGCCATCCTCAACACCCCCGCTTCGCATTGGCCTGGATGAAGCCGGCGATATCCCGCGTGGAGGCGCCGGGCGTAAACACGGCGGCGACCCCCAGGTCCTTCAGAGCGGGGATATCGTCATCCGGTATCACTCCGCCGGCCACCACCAGCACATCGCCCAGGCCGCGCTGTTTCAGCAATTCGATCACCCGGGGGAAGACAGTCATGTGGGCGCCCGACAGGATGCTCAGGCCGACGACATCCACGTCTTCCTGCAGGGCGGTTTCCGCGATCTGCTCCGGCGTCTGTCTCAGTCCGGTATAGATGACCTCCATACCGGCGTCGCGCAGCGACCGGGCGATCACCTTGGCGCCTCTATCGTGCCCGTCTAAGCCCGGCTTGGCTATGAGCACTCTGATTCGGCGTTCAGTCACTCTCCTCAACCCTCCCTAGAGACTCACCGTCGACTTGTACTCTCCAAACACCTTGCGCAACGTGTCGCATATCTCTCCGAGGGTCGCGTAGCCGCGGACCGCCTCCAGTATGTACGGCATCAGGTTGTCCGTTCCGGCGGCGGCGCGGCCCAGGCCGTCGAGCGCGGCGCGCACGCGTGCTTCGTCCCTGCCGGCCCTGACAGCCGCAACCTTCTTCTTCTGACGCTCGCCGACAGCGGGATCTACTTTGAGCAGGCCGCTGGGCGGCGGCTCCTGGACCTGGAGCTTGTTCACCCCAACGACTATCCTATCGCCCTTTTCGACCTCTTTCTGCCACCTGTACGCGCTGTCCTGGATCTCCTGCTGTATGAATCCCTTCTCAATGGCCGTTGGTGACCCGCCGAGGGCGTCGATCTTGGAGATGTATTCGCTCGCGTCTTTCTCGATGCGGCTTGTCAGCGACTCTATGTAGTACGAGCCGGCCAGGGGATCGATCGTGTTAGTGGCGCCGCTCTCATACCCGATGATCTGCTGGGTCCTGAGAGCGATGCGGACCGAGTTCTCGGATGGCAACGCCAGGGCTTCGTCCCTCGAGTTCGTGTGGAGCGACTGGGTGCCTCCGAGAACGGCCGCCAGCGCCTGCAGAGTCACCCTGACGATGTTGTTGTCGGGTTGCTGCGCCGTGAGCATCGAACCCGCCGTCTGGGTATGGAATCTCAACATCAACGACTTGGGGTCCTTGGCTCCGAACCGTTCCTTCATTATCCTGGCCCACAATCGCCTGGCGGCGCGGAACTTCGCCACCTCTTCGAGCAGGTCCGCGTGAGCGTTGAAGAAGAACGAGAGTCTCGGGGCGAATCTGTCCACATCCAGCCCCGCCTTGATGGCGGCGTCGACATATGCGATGCCGTTGGCCAGTGTGAACGCTACCTCCTGCACAGCGGTGGCCCCGGCCTCCCTGATGTGGTAACCGCTAATGCTAATGGTGTTCCAATCGGGAAGGTTCTTGGAGCAGTACGCGAAGATGTCCGTGATGAGTCTCATTGAGGGTTTAGGAGGAAAGATATACGTCCCGCGCGCGGCATACTCCTTGAGAATATCGTTCTGAATGGTGCCGGAGAGTTTAGCGACCGGGACGTTTTGTTTCTCGGCGACGACCGCGTACATCGCGAGAAGAACGGCCGCGGGGGCATTGATGGTCATCGAGGTGCTGACCCTGTCCAGAGGGATGCCCTCAAACAGTATCTCCATATCGGCCAGCGAATCTATCGCGACTCCGACCTTGCCCACCTCTCCCTCTGCAAGCGGGTGGTCCGAATCGTATCCTATCTGCGTGGGTAGGTCGAACGCCACGCTCAGCCCGGTCTGGCCTTGTTTTAGGAGGTACTTGTACCTCTCATTGGACTCCTCGGCTGAGCCAAACCCGGCGTATTGCCTCATGGTCCAGAGGCGTCCGCGATACATCGTCGGTTGCACGCCCCTTGTGTACGGGTACTCTCCCGGCAGGCCCAGGTCCCTTTCATAATCGATTGATTCGATTTCCGCGGGAGTGTAGAGCCTTTCAACCGGGATGTTCGAGCCGGTGACAAACTGCGGCTTGCTCTCGGGATGCTTGGACAGGACGCTCTTCAGCGGGCCTTCTTCCCATTGCCTCTTCAGTCGCTTGACCCGGTCAAGCCCATCGTTGTCGGACATCTCTTTGCGTTCCCTCCCTGGCATAGTATAACACCTGACCCGGCCCCGCGCTGACAGTGGGCTCCGATCAGGTGTTGCCTGCGTTGAGAGGCTTGCGGCCCCCCGGTCTGGCATCATGATCGAACGTGTCACTCCGCTGATCGCTCACCGAAGATCCCCCATAGGTTTCTCCGCCGATCCATGTATTCCTCCCAGAATCACCGTCCGTTGGGATCTTTTTTGAGCCAATTTGGAGTAATGGACTGACTCAGTGATCCAATGGGGCCAATTGCCCACCGGATTCGCCGTCCGGTTCGACGTGAACAACACACTCGACGGAGGCCGTGCCCAGGACGGCGTATTTAACCGCTGCGGCGATCATATGCGATTCGCTCACGCTCATCTCGGGTTTTACCTGAATGTGAAGAGACGCGATCTTGACTCCTCCGTAATCGTGCACGCTGAGACCGTGCATTCCCCTGACGCCGTTGACGGATCGCACAACCTCGGTGATCCTGGAAGCCAGGCCCGGGTCCACGTTTTCCCCCATGAGCGAACTGGCCGACGAGAGCGCGAGCTTGGCTCCGGTGTAGAGGATAAGGGCGGATACCAGGATCCCGAGAAAAGAATCCGCGGAGGGATATCCGGCCGACGCGGAAGCGATGGACACGGCGACTAGCGCGCTCGCGATCGCGTCCGACCTATGGTGCCATGCGTCTGCCTGAAGCGCGGGCGATCCGATGGCCCGGCCCAGTCCGATGGCGAACCTCGCCATCCATTCTTTCGCGGAGCCGATGAGGAGCAATACGAGGACGACCGCCGAATTCCCCTTTACCTCGGCGCCGTGGATCACTCTATCTATGGACTTCCCCGCGAACTCGAAGCCGACAACCATCAAAAGGACGGCAATCACAAGCGTAGCGACTGACTCGACGCGGCCGTGGCCATACGGGTGACGTTCATCGGGCGGTCGCGCCGCGGCGCTGAATCCTATCAATACAACAACCGACGTGAGCACGTCGGAGGCGGTATGCAACGACTGCGCGATCAGCGCTATGCTATTGAGACTGAAGCCCAGAAGGAGATTGATCGCGGCGATAACGATGTTGCCGGCGATACTCACCCACGCCTCCAGGTACCCGTACTTCGTCCTGACGTTGGGGTCCGAGGTGTTCCCGTAATCCCTCACGAACCTGCGCAGTATCCATTCGGTTATAAGGTCCATTATACTACCCTTTCTCCGCCTTATCGTCCAACCGAACAATAGAGCCCGGGGACTCTCTGGTCCCACGGGCTCAACCCGCTGCTCAAGCCCGGCCCCACCGCCCCGCGAGGGCGATCGCCTGCTCCAGATGCGGACTTTATTGAATTCTCCTGCCAAACCGCGTTACATCCGTATTATATCGTTTAAGCGGTCACGATGTCTATCCCAGGAGCGCGTCCGAGAGCTCTGTCTGCACCAGGATCCTATCGCCTTTCTTGACGCGCATACTGTCCCCCGACACCTCGTCTATTATGACTGTCCGCCCCTCCACCTCTCCGAACTCGTACTTGATGTCGATAAGCTCCAGGCCGCGTTCCGCCAGATGAGACTTCAGGAGGGCGGTCGCACGCTGGGCGGTGTCCTTCATGTACTGTACGGCCTCCCGCGACACAATGCCGAGGGCGACGAGGGCGTCCTCCGTAATCAGCGGATCGCCCCGGTCGTCGTCCTTCAGTGTGAATTCAACGAGTGAAGGAAGTGGCGCCCCCTCCTGCACGTACCTATCGTAACGCCGGACGAAACTCCCCCATGCCTTTTCCCGGCAGATGACCTCCAGGTTATAGGAACGGGCCCTCTTGACCAGCATGGTGTTCTCTTCGGGCCCCACGCTCAAGAAATGGGTGGGGACGCCGGCCTCGCTCAACAGGTCGAAAAAATGTACTGTCAGTCGAAGTGAAGAATTACCCTTACCCGTCACCTGTCCGATGACGGTGTTCGCCCCGGGGTCGATCCGGCTCCCCGTTCCCGTCACAGTATCCTTGAAGCGAAGCAGGATGTTGCCGTCTTCTCGAAGGAATACTTCCTTGGTCTTGCCGCTGTATATCTTCCGCAAGTTCTATCCCTCCATCCGCGTGGGAGTGCCTATCACGCATTCAGCGGATAGGCGCGTTTTCCTTGCTCGCCCGGAAAGAAACATGCGTGCCTCTGAACCTCAACGGCCGGCTCCCCAAGGGCCGGCCGTTTTCCCATTCCACCAGTTTATCCTCGCAAGTCACCGACGATGCAACCTCGCCGGGATCGTCAAGTCGCCAGAGTCAATACAAATAGGAGGACACCAGATCGTCCTTTTGCAGCTCGTCGGCTGTTCCACTCCCCACGATCCGCCCATTCTGGACAACAAAACCGCGGTCTGCGACGCTAAGCGCAGCCGACACATTCTGCTCGACCAGCAAGACACTGACGCCCTCGGCCTGGATGCGGGACACCACCTCCATGACCGATTCCACGATCTTGGGCGCCAATCCGAGCGAGGGCTCGTCCAATAGCAGCAATTTCGGGCCGGCCATAAGCCCCCTGCCGATTGCCAGCATCTGTTGCTCTCCACCGCTGAGTTTGCCGGCAAGCTGGTTTCTTCGCTCACTCAGGATGGGGAACATACTGTACGCGTGTTCCAGGTTATTGGCCAGATCCTTACGTCGACGGAACGCCCCCATGCGCAAGTTATCCTGGACAGACAGAGCCGGAAAGACCCTTCTGCCTTCGGGCACAAGAACGATGCCCGACTCAACAATGCTCTGGGTCGACTTGGAGCTGATGTCGCTCCCCTGGAACTCTATCTTGCCGGATCTCAGCGGCAATATGCCCGTTATGCTGAGAAGTATGCTGGTCTTTCCGGCACCGTTCGCCCCCAGCAGTATGACCACTTCGCCCTCGGCTATATTGAAAGAAACATCCTGAAACGCCAAGTGCGGTCCATACGAAGCGGATGTGCTATTCACAGTCAGAAAGCTGTTCATGTCCGCGACCACCCCCGTAGAATACCTCCCATCGATGATCGGGGCCAGTCAGGTGAAGGCCCTCGAACAACAGTCTCAGCTCCTGTTGAGTTTCTCCGCCCACTTCTTGCCGAGATAAGCCTCGACAACCTTTGGGTCGCTCTTTACTTGTTCAGGGGAACCTTCAGATATCTTGACCCCGTGGTCGAGCACCACGATCCTGCTGCAGAGGCCCATCACGACCTTGACGTTGTGCTCGATGATGATGACGGGAATAGTGATATTCTCCAGGGCTTTCAGGAACATATCCACTTCCGGCAGAGTGAGGCCGGCGAACGGCTCGTCCAGAAGCAAGATCTTCGGGCGCGTCGCAATCGCCCTGATACACTCTACTATGCGCTGCGTACCATAAGCCAGTTCGCCCGCGACACTGGGCAGGAGAGCGAGCGATTCTCCGAAGTATGCCTCCAGATCCCGGTCGATGCCCGCTCCAGAGGCACCCGTACTGAACAATAGCCTCAATACATCGCGGAGATTCCCCGCGAGTGACCCTAACCCACCGCAAATGACGTTCTCGTGAACGGTCAGATCCTTGAAGACCCGGCCCATTTGGAACGTCCGCGCGATACCCTTACGGGCGCGCTGGTCGGGGGATAAACCGTCGATGCGTTCTCCCTGGAACCACACTTCGCCCGAGGATTGGGCGAATTCGCCGCATATGGTGTTGAACATCGTGGTCTTACCCGACCCGTTGGGGCCGATCAACCCGAGAAACTCTCCCTCAAACACCTCGAAGCTCACGTCCCTGAGAGCCGGGAGTCCTCCGAAATTCTTGCTGACTGAATTGCACTTCAGGATCGGTTCTCGCACGTTTCGGCCCTCCCCTCGGGAGCATGCGTTCCTCGGTGCTTCCTGCACTTCTTACGAATCAACCCGGCAAGCCCATCGGGCATGTACCTGAGACACGCGATTATGACCAGGCCAAATAAGACCATCCGCAATCCAGGGCCCACGCGGCCCCTGAATAGTTCGGGGATTATGCTGAGCATGACGGCGCCCGCAAGCGAACCGGGAAGTGAAGTGGAACCGCCCACCAGGACCATGGCCAGTATCGTCGTAGATAGGTCAATGCGGAAAGCGAACGGATCTATCGTGCCCATATACAGGGCGTACATGCCTCCCGATATGCCTACCACCAGATACGCGATGGCAAATACGGTAACCCTGAGGAGTCCGATGTTAACTCCAAGAGCCCGCGAGGCTATGTCGTCGCCCCTCATCGCCCTCAAAATCAATCCCAGGTCGGAAGATTCCAACCGGGAGAAACACCATACGACTATACAGGCCATCACCAGCATCATGTAATAGCTGCCGCGCAACCAGTCCTTGCCCGGCCAGAGACGAGGGATGCCGGACAGGCCCGCCGGCCCGCCGGTAAAGGCCACCCAGTTCAGGAACAAGGTCACCATGATCTCCTGGAACCCGATCGTCGTGATGGCCAGGTACGGCCCCTTGAGCCTGAGGCTGGGGAGGCTTATGCAGACACTGACAATACAGCATACGAGTCCACCCGCCAGTACCGCCAGCCACTTGGTGACACCCAGCCTGAGACAAAGCCAGGCACAGCTATATGCCCCAATTCCTACGAAAGACGCGTGCGCGAGGGAAAAGAGTCCGGCGCATCCGATGATCAGGTGCAGAGTGGACGCCAGTACTAGATACCATAGAACGAGCACGCCGAGGTGGATGATATATTCATCCCGACACATCATTGGGAATACTGCGGCTGCCAGTACAGCTAATGCTATACCCGCTATTGTGAATTTACCCAGCCTTGCGCTATGAACCACTCCTCTACCCCCTCGAAACCAGGCCTTTTGGCTGAAACACCAGGACGATGATCATGAGACCGAACGCAAGGACATCCTTGAATCCGGTACCCATAAGGGGTGCCGCGAATGCCTCCGCAAGGCCGAGCAGGAACCCCCCCAGGACCGCGCCCCACATATTGCCCATACCACCGAGGATCACGACTGAGAAGGCTTTCAGCCCCATGATCCCTCCCATGGTTGGTTCAAGCACGAAGAGTGAACCTACGAGAAGGCCCGCAACCGCGGCAAGACCACCGCCGATAGCGAAAGCGGTGACGGCGACCACATTCAAGTTGACTCCCATGATTAGGGCGGCCCTGCTGTCCTGGCTCGAGGCTCGCATCGCAAGCCCGATCCAGGTCCCGTAAACCAGCAGATACAGCAGGACAAGGAATACGATCGCCGCCCCAACCACTATGAGGCGGTTGAAACTGATGGTCACGCCGAGAACGGACACGACGCCCTCCGGCACAAGGCCGGAGAGGCGTCGCGGCGTTGGAGTGAACAGGAGAAGACAGCCATTAGCCATGACCATCGACAACCCCATGGAGGCCACCATCGAGTTGATATGGCCGGCCGAGCGATGGGGGCGAAAGACAGCATACTCGCCCAGTGCTCCCGCCAGCGCGCCGGCCAGTGCAGCCATGATGAGCACCAGAAGTACAGGCATGCCACGAGAGGCGCAGAGAAATGCCGCATAGGCGCCAACCATGTAGAACTCACCGTGCGCGAAATTTGGAGTGTCCAATACTCCGAAGATGAGACTGAGTCCTACAGCAACCAGAACGTATATGGCACCCGTGGTGAGTCCATTTACGAGATATTGTGCGAATACAGTGGCCTCCATGGATTTCTCCCTTCTCTCCGGGTCTCTCTTAGTTGGGCTTGTGCGCGTAATACGGCTTGTCTATGACAGTGAGTTTGCCTCCCTGCCACGCCATGGGAACAAGCGGTATACCCAGGTTCTGGCCTTCGGCGTCGAACCAGATAGTGCCCGCCGGTCCCGGGATCTTCGTCTCGGCGATCGCCTTTATCATGTCGGCGCCATCCAGGGACTTTGTCCGCTTCAGCGCGTCTACGAGAGTCAAGCCGGCCGCATAAGCCTGGCCGTGGAAGACGCAGGGTGGATTATCCGGATACAACTCCCTTATCTTACCGGCTACGTGACGGGCCACCGGATTGTCCGGATCATCGGGATAGAAGGTGTCGCCGGCCAGCGCCCCTTCCTCGGCGCCTCCAGCCAGCTCGGACAGCCCTCCCTGGCTCCATCCACCCCAACCGGCGAACAGGGATCGGGGCATCCCCAGTTCCTTGGCTTGCCGCGAGATGATCGCGGCCTCGGTCACCAGGGCCGGGCATATTATCAGGTCCGGCTTCGTGGCCTTTATCTTGGTGAGAGCCGAGGAGAAGTCAACGGTGCCAGGGTTATAGTTCTCCTTGACAAGGATCTTACCCCCCTTGTCCAGGACCACCTTCTCGGACATCTCGCAGAGGCCGCGACCCCAATCGGTGTTCTCATACAACACGGCGACGTTCTTCTTACCCTTCTCTACGACGAGCCATTCCACGAACGGAATAGTCTGCAGAGTATTATTCGAGCCCAAACGGAACACGTTCGGGTAACCGACTACGACGCTGTCGGTGGAAGCGCCCACGAGCAGTTGAGGGACATTCGCCTCTTTGGTGACATCGCGGGCGGCCAGGGCGCAGGAGCTGTTGAACGGTCCCAGTATAGCGACTACCTTATGCTGGGTGATCAGTTTTCTCGTACAGCTGACGCTCTCCGACGGCGTGGATCTATCGTCTTCGATGAACAGCTCGATCTTCCGCCCCGAGATTCCCCCCGCGGCGTTGGCCTCGTCTATCGCGAGCTTGAAGCCGTTCAGGTGGTCTCTCGATATATAGGCGTTTGCTCCGGTCATGGGGAGAACGACTCCAACGGGTATAGACTCAGCGGCCTTCGGAGCCTCGGCGGGCTCAGCGGGCTTCGCGGGCTGGCCTCCGCATCCTGCCAGGGCGAACACCATGTAGATTACCAGGAGCGACAACGTTACCTTGCGTGCATGGCTGTTCATAGGCTCGAACCTCCTGATATGTTTTTTGCATCAGGTAAACTACGGTACCGGCTAACCTAGTCGACGGTCTATTGCCGTCAAGAGACCCTTCCTCGCTTCTTCAACAAACAGGTCGAACTCGAAACGCTATGCTTCGGAAGCCACCCTCCCTTCCTCGCCATGTAGGGCCCCCTGCGGAAGACCGATGTTTACGGTCACTCCTTCAGGGCTTTCGAAATGCACAGGGTTGCCTCTTCGACCGCGTCCTTGATGCGGTTTCGTTCGCGAGGCGCCTGCGTCAGATTCAGCCTTTGTCTCACGCTGCCCTTGGGGGCCTTCGCCACCGCGACCAGCGCTTCCAGGCCCGGCAGGTACTTCTCCGTGGCCATCAGGCCGTAGCTGTCCTGATTGTATCTGCCGCCAAGGGTCTTCATGACCGGCATGATGGTCTTGCATACCCTTCTCTGAAGCGCGCTGAGGGCCGCGACTCGCTCTCTATCGCTCTTGCCGCTGTTCGCCTTCGCGACGGCCTCGTCCAGTTGGACGGCCTTGACCCTTAGAGCCTCCACGGCCTTGATCACGTCGCCCAGAGGCAGGAAATCCCTCGAAATGGCGTCGACCTGTTTCAGTCTATCCCGCATGATGTCGCAAGAAGAGACGAATTCGTACGGGGGTACCGGGGCGCTGATGAATCCCGAGATGTACGCCGCCTGTGTCCTCATGTCCTCGAGGAGAACGTCCGCGCCTATCCTGTCGAATGTGTCGAGGTCACTGTGGTAGAACCAGCCTAAACTCAGCCCCCAGCTCTCGCCCATCTCGCTCGCGGCCCGATCCGCGGCTTCTTTGGTCGCGGTAGTCGCGAATATGGTCGGAAGGCCCATGCCGTAAAATGAGTGGTCTCCAACCCGTTGCGCGGGGGTGTGAACGATGGCGCGGTCCAGAAGATCCGACTCCACGATCTTCAGGAAGCGGACGATCTCCGGGGTGTTCCTGCTTATCAGCGTCGTGGTGCCGCCGATCCCCACGGAGTCCAGGATCGTGTACGCGACGGCGTTCCGGTTCAGATTATCCCAGTTACGGTCTATGAAATGCGCAGACCCCGCGGACATCCCCGTCTCGTGTCCCGTGAACATCGTGAACATTATGCTCTTGGGCAGCTGGGCCTGATTCTTGGCCATTGCGCGGGCGATTTCCAGCAACGCGGAATTCCCAACAGCGTTGCATGTGGCCCCGCCACCCCAGCAGTCGAAATGGCCGCCTACGAGCATGAATTCATCTGATTGCCCCTGAAGCCAGCCCATGACCTGACGAACCGGTCTCCACCCGTTCTCGGCGCGAGCCTTGAGGCGGACTTTCACCGGGCCCTTTTTGCACATCTCTATCAGCGCATTGCCGTCGGCCGCGGATATCCCGACGACGGGTATTGTCGGCATGTCTTCGTAGTTGGTCGGAACTGGGTTCCCCCAAACCGCCTTGACAGTGCCGTAGGGAAGCAACTGGCTGCTCCTCGGGCCGGTGTTAATTTGTATCTGGCCCGCAACGCCCTTCTTCATGGCTATTCT
>JAHDPS010000039.1 GCA_018434225.1 Bacillota bacterium | reverse complement strand
GCTCGTTGTAGGTCAGCTGCATTATCTTGACTCCAAGGCAATGGAAAACCCAAATATACCGCATATTGGTGCCGATTGAAGCAAGGCCTTGAGTGGAAAACACTATCCCCAACTTGTTTTGCGCCTTTGCCGCTTCGATGTCACTGACGCGACGCACCTGGATCGTCTTGTCCGGAAAGGCGTCGAAAACAAGACTATTCTTATGGAGTTCCATGAGTGCTTCCTCGGCCGTCATGGGAGACGGATCCGCGATCACCGAATGAACAACGGCCGTCACACCCCCGGCCAGGATGTGATCCAGCATCATGTCTGGAATATCTCTGGTAGGGGTTATTGGCAGGTCAAAATGGGTGAATGAACCGTCAATGACTATGCTCTCGTTATGCACTGCCTTGGTATCCCTCGTCATCACACGTTCTCCCTTCAGTTATATCTCTGCTCAAATGGAGCCCCGTTTTCTGGGGTCCCAGATGTCCCGCAACCCGTCACCGATAAAGTTCACTGACATGACCGTCAAAACGATCATCAGCCCGGGAAAGATGGAAACGAACGGCGCCTCGAAAATGTACTCTTTTCCTTCCCCGACCATTATCCCCCAACTGGATGCCGGCGGCGCTATTCCCATCCCAAGAAAGCTGACTGACGACTCGATTAGGATGAAACGCGCAATGAGAAAGGTACTCATGACAGTCAGAGTTGAGATCGTGTTGGGCAGCACGGTCCGCGTCAAGACCCGAGACGTCTTTGCCCCCAAGGCCCTCGCGGCCTCCACAAAGGTCAGGTTCCGAAGATGGAGGGCCTCCGCCCTTACCACTCGAGTGTAGCTTGCCCACCCCGTAAAGGCCAGGATCCCCGTCAGCGCCAGAACTCCACGGCCTATAACAGCAGCTAACGCCACGGCAAGTAAGATCACCGGGAACGATAGAAGGGCGTCAACCGCCATCATCACGATGACGTCGTACACGCCGCCCATATAGCCTGCCAGCAATCCGCAGACCACCGCCGTTACCGTCGTGATTAGCGCAGCTCCCAATGCCACCAACAGGCTGTATCTGCCGCTGAAGAGCAGCCTGGAGAACACATCCCGGCCCAGGGCATCCGTACCGAGCCAGTGCTTTCCTCCATGGGAATCAAGGCCCATGACTCCGACGAACCGGTTCTCCAGATCCACTTCGCAGGGGTTATATGGAAGACACTTAATCGGTAGCATCGATCCCAACAGAATCACTGCCAACATTATGGTTGATACTACCATCACCAGGCGATGCCCACTGTTATCGCGCATTGTCAGTCTCCCACCAATTCATGACCGCATTCTGGGGTCGATGATTGCATAGGCAACGTCTACAGCGATGTTAGCGGCCACTACAATGAGCGAAAACGTCAAAACAATCCCTTGAATCAGGGGGAAATCCCTTGTGTACACCGAGCCAACCGCCAGCCGTCCCAATCCCGGATAACCGAATACAGTCTCCACAACAACAGAGCCCCCGAACAGCTCCGCAGCCTGAGTGGCCATCACAGTGATGGGCGAGATCAACGCATTCCTCAGAACATGCTTGTAAAGTACGACTCGTTCTCCCAGGCCCTTGCTGCGTGCCGTCCGAACGTAGTCCTGGTGCAATGCGTCAAGGACCGAAGAGCGGATGAGTCTCGTCAGCAGTACCGCGGTGGGTGTCGCCAGCGTAATCGCCGGCAGCACCAGATGCTTGCTGGTGCCATACCCACTCGTCGGAAGCCACCTGAGGTAAACTCCAAACAGCAGCATTAGAATGACCCCAAGGTAGAAGCGCGGGATAGCCTGCCCAAACACGACCGCCACCCGAACCAGCACGTCAACCATTGACTGCCAGCGTACCGCCGCCATAATTCCCAGCGGGACCGCTACGACAACTGATATCGCCACTGATGCGAAAACAAGCTTCGCGCTGGCCCCGAAACCCTCGAGAATCATGGAGGCCACCGAACGAGGGTAACGCATCGATGTCCCCAGGTCTCCACTCAAGAGTTGACGGAGGTAGCGGCCGTATTGGACCAGAACCGGGTCATCCAAACCCCATTTTTGTCTCAAGGCGTTTATGCCTTCCTGAGTTGCCCATTCACCCAGCAACAAGGAGGCGGGATCCCCTGTGAGTCTGACCAGGAAGAACACGATGATGGTCACGACGATGATACTTGGAATCGCCTGAACGCATCTTCGAGCCACGTATTGAGGGATTCCCAAGGGATCTCGCCTCCCGCCGGTCGTGACTTCTACTTCTTAGGAGCTACGTCGTACAGGAAAAGGAATTGATCCTCTCTTGGCATAAACCCGCTTATCTTACCGCCGGTCGCGTGGAAATCGTTCGGCGCGAACAGATACACGCCGTACGGCGAATCGTAATCCATTTTCAACATCTCGCGATAGATGGATGCACGCTTGTTCCGGTCGGTTTCGGTCCGGGCCTTGTTATATAGGTCCCACCATTCTTTCGGCCAGGTTATCATGGGGGCCCCTCTGGCCTCTTTTCCATAGGCCATGTATGACATGGTATCCTCCAGGTCGGGGTTGAAAAGCAATCCCACTAAGAACATGTGGCCAAGCGTCTGGTCTTTGCGTTCCTTGTTGAACTGTCCCCACTCAAGAGGTCTCTGTACTACCTTAACCCCTACGGCCTCAAAGTAGGATGATAGTATCTCTCCGATCTCCTTGTCCTTCGGATAGCGCCCCGTCGGGTACGCGAAGGTCAAGGTAAAACCTTTGGGATACCCAGCCTCTGACAGGATCTGTTTCGCTTTGGCCGGGTCGTACGGGAACCGCTTCAGATCGGGGT
>JAHDPS010000340.1 GCA_018434225.1 Bacillota bacterium | reverse complement strand
GATATACATCGCGCTGGGCGTTGCCTGCCTTGGCGCAGGCATCTGGGTGGGCGGCAAGGCGCTGCCCGTCTTCAAGAAGAGGGTTGCTCAGGCAACCCTCAAGATGGCGGTCAACGCCATCGCCGGCCTTCCTGAAAAGGACCGCCGGTTGATGGCGAAGGCCTTGCTCGACGGAGTAAAGACCGTCGAGCGGCCGAAAGTTCGCAGAAAAGCCGCCCAGGCCAAGAAGGCTGAGGCAATTACCGCGGCGGTTACCGCGGCGGAAACCGCCGCCGCGCAAACGGCGGTGTGATTCAGATCGACTCGGAAGCGGCAGGGACCTCCTCTTGGGGGCCCCTGCCCTCAAAATTGCCGGCGGGCATTAAACGCAGAAGGGTGAATCGAGATGGAGATCATCAATTCGCTTAAAAGGCTCGAAAGAGCCGGTGCGGAGAATTCCCGCACCACGGAAAAGCTCCGCCAGGGAGCCGCCCAGGTCGCGGACCTCATCTGCGAGGTCGCGCCGGCGGACCTGGGGGTGAAAGGCTACCACATCGTGGTGGCGCCTTTCCACAGGTTTCTCGCCCTTGGGGAGGGCGAGAAGGAAACGTACGTTAGTATCTCGTGCAGCGGCTACCTGCCGCCGCGCGAGACTGCTCTTGCGTTCGCGAAGGATGTGGCGAACGGCCTACTCGACGAGATCGCCGAGCGGGTCGAAATGGACGCCTCGGAGGCGTCCGAGGGGCTCGCGGTCCTCAGGGCTGCGAGCGAGGCGGTAAAGAAGGCGAAGGAATCGCGTGATGCGGCCCTTCGCAGCGAATAACGGTTGCCATTGTGGGGGCCTCCCGAAGGAGGCCCCCGCGGCAGTTTGAGTCCACGTCGAGTGCGGCATCAAATAGAGAGGTGTGCTAAGCTGGACTTTTTTGTCTTCCTATTCTATATGACCTCTCTATTTAACTTGCTTCAGTCCTGGGACATGATCCCGGGGCCTCTCCGAATTGACGGGGTTGCGCCACAAGATGGCGCGGCCGACCAGACAAAAAATAGGAGGGCAGTAACATGCAAAAGAGTCTTTTCGACGGCAAGGTCCTTGTGGACGGCGCTGAGGGGCGTCCGCTCGGGTGGGTCTCGGCATACGAGATCCCCGAGAGCATCAAGGTCACTCGGGACGATCTACGCGCCAAGTTCTTGATGGCCGGAGTGGACCCCGCGTTGATGCCTCCGGAGATTCGTCCGGTGGACGCTTTCCGCCGCGCGACTCGCGAGGCCGAAGTCATGGGCCTCAAGATGTCCGACAAGACCAAGAGGAATCTATTGGTCAGAGAGGTTGTGTCGTCCAAAGATGGCGTCATTCGCCATCTGGTGGACGAGATAGTGGACGCGAACAACGTCCGCCTTTCGTACGGCACTGTTGCGGAGGTGAAGTTTGACCGGTCGAGCTCAGCCCTGAATTCGAGCAATTGGGCGGGCGATCCCCTCGTTGCGGACGTTCTGGCTAAGAGCGCCGGCCTCTACAACGAGTACCGGCACTACTACCAGGGGGATCACATCAGGAGGACGGTCTCGTCGCTCCTTGGGCGCATGAGCCCGACGTTCATGAAGTCGGCGCTCTACTTCGTCCCAGAGAAGTACGAAGGGGATCTCTTCAAGTTAGGAGACCTCTGCCATCTGGTGAGCGAAGAGTGTCGATTCATCGTCATGCCATTGTTCGACGGTAAGGACGCCAGGGCCATGATATGCCGGGATTTTGAGAATCAAGTTAAGGAACATATCGTCCGCCTGGGCAAGGAGATCCACGGGGATAAACCGGTTTCTGAGGTGGCTGCGCAGCAGTACATCGAGGAAACAAAGACCCTCATCGCCCAGGTGGGCGAGTACGAGACGCTTCTCCGCACAAACCTCAGCTACCTTGAGGCTGACGTGCAAATCGTCAGGGCCCAGATACGGGCCATCCTTGAAAAGGTAGCGTAAGTGGTTCATTCGGTCAGCGCATGACCGCCCCAGCACATCGCCGGGCAACGGACTTGCTCATAAGACCCTCGCTACATAACATACTGGTGTTGTTCCTGTAGGGCGAGGGCGGGTGTGGTAGTGCCCGTGCAACAGCCGAGGCGCGTAATGGGGATCGCAACTGCGCGGTCGTCCACACCGTCACCGCGGGCTTCCGCTCTAACCGCTCCAAAGCCACTACTGTGGCACACAAAAACTCTGGGAGTCGTGTTAGGAAGAAGTCTGCGGTCTACTGCTGGCGGCACAGGCGTCCGAAGCCCCTGGATTATGCCAGGGTGGGCACGCGTAAGCGTCTAGGCGCCTGGCCGCCCCTACAGAATCGAAAACAGGAGGAGATAGCGGTGGAGATTCCCCGAGAGGTCCTGGAGGTAATCGAGTCTCTCGAAAATGCCGGATTCCAGGCGTATCTTGTTGGGGGTGCCGTCCGCGACCTTCTCTTAGGGCGGGAACCCAAGGATTACGACGTCGCAACTGACGCAAGGCCCGAGCAAGTGGCCGGCCTCTTCCCGAAGGTCATTCCCACCGGCGAGAAGTATGGGACGGTCACCGTTCTTGCCGGTGAAAGGGCCGTCGAGGTCACGACCTTCCGAAAAGACGGCGCGTACTCCGACGGCAGGCGGCCCGAGAGCGTAGCGTTTGCCGACTCGCTCGAGGAGGACGTGGCGCGAAGGGACTTCACCGTCAATGCCCTCGCGCTTGCGCGGTCGGGGATCCTGGTTGACCATGTGGGTGGACTGAAGGATCTCCACGACGGCGTTATTCGGGCTGTCGGCGACCCGCCATCCCGGTTCAGGGAAGACCCGCTGCGAATGATGCGGGCCATCCGCTTCATGAGTCAACTCGGGATGATAATCGAGGGCACAACGCTGAATGCCATACAGGACTGCTCGGCGCTCATCGCCCAGGTGTCCCGCGAGCGAATCAGGCAGGAGCTCGTGGGCATCCTCACCAGCAACGGCCTCGGGCTTGAGGTCCTCAGGCTCGCCGGGTTCTTCGAGTACACGTTTCCAGAGTTGCTGGAGTGCGTGGCATTTGACCAGCGCTCTAGGCACCATGATAAGGACGTGTACTTCCACACCCTTTGCACTGTCGAGTGCGTCCCCCCGCGGTTGAACGTCCGCCTCGCGGCTCTTCTTCACGACGTGGCCAAGCCCAAAACCTTCGCGGTTGACGCGAACGGGGAAGGGCATTTCTACGGCCATCATCTTGAAGGAGCCCGCATGGCGGGGGAAATGCTCAGGCGCCTCAAGTTCGACAACCAGACAGTCGCGGGAGTGACAGTCCTGGTATCCGAACACATGAGCCGGTACCCCTCCTTGGGGCCGGGCAGCGCCAAGAGGCTGATCGCGCGGGTTGGGGTAGAAAACCTTCGCGACCTGTTCGACCTCCAGATCGCCGACATTGCTGCCTCGAAGCCCCCACACGACTTCTCCCAGGTTTACGCCCTGAAAGGAGAGGTCGAGCGGATCCTCAATCATAAGGAACCGCTTTCCGTGAGGGACCTGGCTGTGAACGGCTACGATCTCATGGAATGGGGCGTGAAACCGGGGAAAGAGATGGGCAAGGCTTTGAAGACGATGCTTGAGCGCGTCCTGGACAACCCGTCGATCAACACAAGAGAGGGACTCCGGGGCGTATTCGATCAAATAGTCCTCTCCGGCGGGGTCGTTGGGCTCACCGTCGGGGATGAAAGGTGCCCCTGACTTGCCCAGCATGAGGGGCGCCTGCGTGTGATGGTCCTCTAGTGTCCGCTTGGGACGTTGCCGAAAGGCTAGGATCATCACCCGTCGCAGGGGGGGCTTTCCTGCAGGGAGGCCCCCCCTGAATCACAGGTCGGTAGTTCAGAGGTAGAACGGCGGACTCCAAATCCGCAAGCGGAGGTTCGATTCCTCCCCGACCTGCCAACGTGCTAGGGTGGCCGAGTCTGGTTGAAGGCGTCCGCCTGTAGAGCGGAAGGGTGAGAAACCCCACGCAGGTTCAAATCCTGCCCCTAGCACCAAACCCAAGTACCCGTTACCGGCGACCCACGCGACCCAGCGGAGTTCATACGACGGGTTCTGAAGAACCGCTATGACACACTCAATCGAAAGATGGCGGGATTGTCTGTTTATCTCAAGGAGGTGAATACGCCTTGGAGCAATACTATCGTGTCGCCCCCGCTGCTGGGTTAGCCGTGGACGAAGGCGGCAACCCGGAAACATGCTATGTGCGCATCGAGGGGGAGGCTCCCGGGTTAATCGGCCGAACGCTGGGCCAAATGGGAATTTGCCCTCAGCACGTGACTGAAATCTCGAAAGCGGAGTACCTTGCCGCCATAGGAGACTCAGCCACATGAGCGCTATTGCTACAGACGCCTTCGCCGATATCTTC
>JAHDPS010000247.1 GCA_018434225.1 Bacillota bacterium | reverse complement strand
TACGAGAAGGGCTTCAAGACGACGCTCGAGGTGGCCACGCAGGCTGTCGAGGGCATGGATTTGCCCACTCTGGCGCAGAAGATCCAGAGCGATCTCCTCAAGATCGGGATACAGGCGGAGATAAAGACGGCCGATGTCATGGTCGTCCTCGAACGCTATCGCAAACACGCGCAGCCCTTCGCTATATGGTATTGGGGGCCCGACTACCCCGATCCAAACAACCAGTTCGCTTTCTTGCCCGGAGCCAAGATCGGACTTCACGCCGGCTGGACCGAGAAGATGAGCCCCCGGCTGGTCGAGTTGGGCAAGAAAGCCGCCGTTGAACCCGATAGCGCCACTCGCGTCAAGTACCTGGAAGAAATCCAGAGACTGATGGATGAGGACAGTCCGTACGCCGTACTGTTACAACACGCGCGTTACTATGCCACGCGCGACAGCATACGGGGCGCCGAGTATATTGACGCCTACAGAATCGATCTACCGAAGGTCCACGCTAAGTGACATAACTATCATGGCGGAGTGGGTGACTCCGATTCACCCACTCCGCCCCGATCCAGCGTGCCCGATCCAGCGTGATCGAAGATGGTAGTCGCATGATTGGTCGTGGCGAACTAACATGGTTGGGAGACCTGGAATATGCCTGACAAGATTGCAGATGGTCAAAGCCTTCTGGACGTCAAGAATCTGATGGTACAATTCAGGACGGTCGAGGGGGTGCACAAGGCCGTCCGGGATGTCAGCATTTCTATGAAACCCGCCGAGACCCTTGGTATCGTAGGGGAAAGCGGTAGCGGCAAGACTGTGATGGCTCTCTCCATAATGGGCCTGGTCCCCAATCCGCCGGGGGAGGTAACGGCGGGGAGTATCCTCTTCCAGGGTAACGATCTGCTGAAGTTGGCCCCCGAGGATATGAGGAAGATCCGCGGCAGGCATATATCCATGATATTTCAGGAGCCCATGACATCGCTGAATCCTATACACACATGCGGTCGCCAGATCATGGAGCCGCTCCTGCTCCATCACGGCTGCAGTAAGCAGGACGCAAAAGATCGAGCCCTGGATCTCCTGAAGCTGGTCGGTATTCCGCTCCCCGAGCAGCGCTTCAGCGAGTATCCCCATCAAATGTCTGGAGGGATGAGGCAGAGGGTCATGATCGCCATGGCCCTGGCCTGTCGCCCCGGGCTGCTCCTGGCGGACGAGCCGACAACAGCCCTGGATGTCACGATCCAGGCTCAGATATTGGAATTGATGAAGGAATTGCGGGAGGAAATCGACTCCGGCATAATCATGATCACACATGATCTGGGGATAATCTCGGAGATGTGTCACCGGGTAGTCGTCATGTATGCCGGCCAGGTAGTGGAATCCAGCCCGCTCAGGGACCTATTCAAGGAGCCGCTCCACCCTTATTCGGAAGGGCTGTTGAAATCCATTCCTACGATCAAGAAGGAAAAGCGGCGGCTGTATGCGATTGATGGTACGGTTCCCAGCCCGTTCAGCATGCCTCCCGGCTGCAGTTTTCAGCCTCGTTGCAGGTATTCCGAGGCTCTGT
>JAHDPS010000357.1 GCA_018434225.1 Bacillota bacterium | reverse complement strand
TCTGCGACGCGCCCGACTGCAGTATGTTCGAGCCCGCGTACATGTCCTCTATGCTGAATATCGGGAACCCCAGATCCTTGCCCGCCCACGTCTTCTCGTAGTTTATCTCCACAGTAGTCGAGTTGTACGACTTGCTTATAACGATCCCGTCCCTCAGTTTCGATGGAAGCACCGCCACCTCTTCAGTGACGATCTTGTACAGGTCGTCGACCGGCTTCCTGAATGACTCGGGGTCGTCGCGCAGTTCCTTGAGAACCTGCACCTGCGTGAGCAGCGCCTCTTTGCCGGGATCCTGCGTGACGTAAGCGGCCTTGCCGTAAGAAGCGAGCGTGCCCCACCTGTCGCCGTGCATGCCCAGAGCCCGCCTGATCGGGACCATTACGTCCTCCCGCCCGATGATAAGCCCGCTCGTCGCCGCGCCGGTCGCCTTGTCCATACTATACACCATGACATCCGCATTGACCTTCCGCGGGTCGGTCCCGACAAACGGCAACCCCCAGGCGTTGTCGATAACATAGGGGACGTTGAACTCGCGCGCCAGTTCCCCAATGTATTTCTGGAGGAGTGGAGCGCCATCCTCGTCCTTGGCCCCATAACCGTATCCGGGCGTATCGTATCCAAGCGAAGAGAACCCGGCAAGACAATCCGCATTGTCGCCCGCCGCTGAGGCGAGCCTGTCTATGGCCTCATCCGGGTCCACGCCGGTCAGCATGGGCACCGGCCAATATTTGATCCCGTGATTGTGGTATTTGGCGCCCGGAAGCGGGACTATCACGACATCGAGGTTATTGAGCCTCTTGCCGTAAAACCCGAGCTCACCGGCCGTGCTCCCCCTGTCCGCCAGATAATCCTTGTATTTAGGGGGGAATGGCCTGCCGTAGCCCCCCTGGTGATGCATGTGCTTCTCGAGGGGCACGATGTACCTCGTGCGGTAATTGTCGCCTCGTCCCAGAGACGGCGGCGTGAACAGCGAATCGAAGGACACCCACAGGCCCGCCTCACAAGTGTTTATCGGGCAGACGTCGAACTCGTCTCCGTACACGTCCTTCACTATCTCCCGTATCTGCTCCACGAGCGTGGCAAGGGGGATTACCTCCGAGGCGCCCTTATGGGCCGCGTCCATAACCGATTTTCTCATCGGCGCGGGACAACCGGAGATCGCGCCCGTCAGGCCGAACTTCCCGCGGATTTCCCCGGGAATGCCTATCTCGTCCGCCGCCTTCTTCGCCTCGGCGTAGATACCCGGTATGTTCGCCTGGAGCTGCTTGTACATTTGAAACTTATACTTGGGCTTGCTCATCTTCGCTCTCCTTTCTTCCGTCGCCCCTACTGGCTCGAGGCCCGCTCCGGGGTGGCGAACTGAATCGTGGACCCCAGTTCGAGGCCTATCTCTTCGCCCGTCTCCCTGGAGTCCGATTTGATGACGATATTCATATGGTTTGGGGAATGGGTCAAATCAAAACCCACCAATTCGCCGAGCCTGACGCCCGACGCGCTCACCGTATCCCCGGAAACGATGACCCCGCTGTTGAGAACCTCAAAGAATCCAAGATAACAAACCCTATCGATCTTGCCGCGCTTACTCTCCTCGTCAGTTACTATCAGTTCGTGAACCTCTCCCTTGATGAGGCACCTCGACGCAGCCGGGATCATCTCCAACTGCCGATCATCTGCCCGCCTGTCGATGATAGCCACGAACCTCCCGACGACCGGCTCTTTGCGTGTAATCGGGCTCTTCCCGAGCGACCCCGTCGCGTAAGGATCCGGCACCTCGCAGTACCTCCTCATCATTGATGAGCACTTCTGCTTCTATATTATCACCTTGGGCCGGCCAGTCAACCACTTTCTTCACTTTTTCTGATCGGACTGTGATATTGTCACCACTCGCGTCGGTCGCCCTCGGTTACAATCCCTTGAGGCGGGCACAAACGATGAGGGCGACAATGAATCCCGCCAGGTCCCCCATCAGCGCCGACGCGATGGTGTGCCGCGTGCGCCTGATCCCGACGGACCCGAAGTACAGACCCACCACGTAGAACGTCGTGTCGAAGCTCGACTGACTGACGCACGCGAGCAGCGCGGGGTACGAATCCGGCCCCAGACGCCTGACAAGGTCTACGGTGTACGAAAGCGACGCGGCCCCCGAAAGGGGCTTCAGGATCAGCAGGGGAACTATCTCGGATGGAACGCCCGCCCAGGCGGTGATGGGGCGCAATAGGTAGGCGGCGAGACTCATCGCACCGGATGACCTGAACAACGATGTCGCAAACATGATAGCTACGAGATACGGTAGGATCTTCACAGCGACACCGAGACCCTCCCCCGCTCCCTCCACGAAAGAGCGGTACACGGGCACTCCCCTCAAGTGGCCGTATACCGGTATTCCGATGATGATGGCGGGCATCACCCACCGCGAAACGGCGGCTACCCCCGAGACAAGGGCGTTCATCATATGACACTCACCCGCCCACACTCACCAAGTATATTCCAGGCCACCGCCGCTGCTCAAGGGCGGCGGCGACGCGCGTCCCCGAGACGGAAGACGCCGTCGGACACAAGCACTGTGACCCAGGCCGTAGACCCCGCCAGTATCGCCGGCCCGACTGTGGCGGCCGGATCCGCCGAGCCCATTTGCGCCCGAAGCGCGACCACCGCCCCCGGGACCAGGGTCAGCCCGGCGCAGGTCATTGCGACGAAGGTACACATCGCGTGCGAAGCCACGTCGGAGTCCTCCTCGCCACCAGCGTCCGCCCGGCGCAGGTCATCGAGCTCCTCCATCGCCTTCAGGCCCAGGGGAGTCGCCGCGCTTCCGAGGCCTAGAAGGTTGGCGCACACGCTCAACGACATGGCGCGAAAAGCGGGGTGGTTGCGGGGAACCGACGGCATAACGAAATGCAGCAGCGGTGACATCACGCGCGAAAGTGACGCCGCAAGCCCCGAATGCTCCGCTATCTTCATAAGGCCGAGCCAGAGGCACGTCGCCCCGAGAAAGTCCAGCACAGTCTCCACGGCACCGGCCGCCGACCGGAGGGCTTCGTTCACCGCCGGGTCCGCCTTACCGCCGAGAACGGCGGCGCACATGCTCCCCGCGACCAGCACGAGCCAGATAAGATCCATCGAACGACCCCCCTCAGTCACGAAACTTATGTTGAAATCGAGGAAAAAAATACAATGGCGAAAGGGCGACTACTGATCGAAACATAGGCTAATAATACTTTTGAGGGTCTATAGCAGCCGAGCGAAGGCGATTGCGGGTCGATATAATCGATTCGCAATCGCCGGGCAAAGGTTGCTACCGGTCTAATTCGTTTGTTTTGCCGGAACCTTATTAGATCGGTAGCAGCCGGAGCGAAGATCATTGCCGGTTCGACGCCTGGTTCGTTACGATCGAAAGATCGTAGCGAGCCGGCCAGGATCGGCAATGGTCGAGCCAAGACGGCCAGACGTCCAGTAGTAGCCGTGGATAGTCGTCGTCGATTATCCGCGGCCGCGAATGGACCTCATCCCGTCGGGCAACGGTCGTGATCGGTTCCGTAAGATTTGCGAATAGCCGAGAGGTTATTCGTGGACCCGCAGGGATCGATCCAATCGGCCAGAGCGAAGGTTGCTATAGGCCCTCTGTTCCGGGAGGAAATGAAAGAAAGGAAGGTGTCTCATGCCGCGTAGGGGATTCATGTCAGACGGACTCAGAGAACAAATCGCGGTCGATCTCGGCGTGTACGACACTGTGCGCAATCAAGGTTGGGGGGCCGTATCCTCGAGGGATTGCGGCAGGGTCGTAAGAAGGGCAATCGAGATCGCGGAGCAGACGGTGGCCTCCCGCGCCGGGCTCAACGGCCAGGGGCTCCGGTAGATAATCCAAGAGATGAGACCGCTTCGTCCAACGACTGTTTATCCCACAACACAGGCTCGAATAAGTCACCTACCGATCCAATCCTCGCAGGAACAGAGTTGATGTGAAAATGGGCGGGGTCCAGTCCATCCAGTTCATCCCAGGCAAACGGCGTGGATATTGGCGCGCCTGGCAACGGCCTTGGAATATAGGGACCGACGATTGTTTTTCCCTTGATGTTCTGGAGGTAATCGATGTAGACCCTGCCCGTCCTATTCCTTACGGCACGCTCGATGGTTGTTCTTCCGGGCATCGCTCTTTCGATCAACTCGGCTACCGCCTTGACGAACGAGGCCGCTACCGTATAAGGATATATCGATTTAATGGGAACGTACACGTGAATACCAGTGGCACCGGATGTTTTTGGATACGACCTCAATCCCAGGTGATCCAGGCAGGCTTTAACGGTTCTGGCGACGTCGATCACATCGGTGAACGACGCGGGCGGGGCCGGATCCAGATCGAAAACGGCGAAGTCAGGGTAATCGATCGAATCGACGCGGCTGAGCCAGGGATGGATTTCAATAGCCGCCTGATTCGCGATCCAGGCGAGATCCCTCACTGATTCAGACAGGATGAACCGGATCTCTCGTTCCTCCCCTCGGTGAGCGAACGTCCCAAGCCAGTCAGGGGCGTAGTCGGGACAGTCCTTTTGATAGAACCAGTCGCCGTCGATACCGTCGGGATACCTGGTAAATACCAGCGGACGCCCGCGGAGGTGCTTGAGCAGGACAGGGGCGATACCGGTCAAATATTGAATGAGATCCGCTTTAGTATAGTTATTCTCGGGCCATAACACTTTACCCAGGTTGGTCAATGTTACTTGACTTCCATCCACTATCGCTACGGTCTTGTCGATATGCCCAACCTCCCCGCATCCTCGATCTGATCGAACGTGCACTCCGACGGCGGCTTATCACGGCGAAGCCGTTGATAAGATGGATGCCTGAGCCTGAGGCCACCAGTTATTTCAGTATAGGATACCTCGCAGACAATGTCGGGTTTCACCCATCTAGTGTTCCTAAATTCGAGAGGCAACCGGTGTGTTTCGATAGTAAACGGAATGCCGCTCGTGAACGTGAACGATCGCAACAGATCGATCCGTTCGTCCTCGCTGAACCCTGTGCCCACATGACCCACGTAAATCAATTCGCGCCCCGCAAAAAGCCCCAGCGCAAGCGACCCCAGGGGAGACCCCGCGCCGCCGGACACACCCCCTATCACACAATCCACCGTCCGCCTGCGCCTGATCTTTTTCCAGTGCGCCGTGCGCGCCCCGGGCAGATACGGGCTGGCCGCGCTCTTTGCCACTATCCCCTCCAGACCGCGTTCCACCGCCGCCTCGAACAACAATACGCCGCGGCCGGGGAAAAACGGTGTGACTATAATCCCCCCGCCGGCGCCGACGGTTGTTGACCGCACGCCGGCAGTCAGCATGCGTTTTCTTTCGACCAGGGGGCGGTCCACCAGGCTAACCCCATTCATGGCGAGGATGTCGAACGCCACGTAGATCGGTCGGCCCTCCCTGCCTTGCAGCGCCTGGAAATCCGGCCTCCCGCCCTTCATGACCACTATCTCGCCGTCCAGAGTCACGCGACCCCCGCAGACCCAACTGTGCAGATCCGCAAGCTCGGGGAATTCTCCGGTGATGTTCCTCAACCTCCGGCTCTGCAGCCGCGTTTCGGTCCCTAGGAAGGCGATCGCCCTGTACCCATCCCACTTGATCTCGAACAGGTGCTCAGGGGAATCGAAAGCCATCTCCCCGGGGATGGCGAGCATCGGTGGGATAGGTCCATTGATCGGGTCCCACACCGGATCCCGCATCAGTGCGGGCGCTCGGACGCAGGGACCTGGTTGTCGCCTTCGCGCGCTCGCCTCCCTTCGGCGCCTGCTATGCTCACCTTCAATGCCTCCAGCAGATCCACCACTTTCACCGCCTCGGGAGCACGCACGGTCTCCACCCCGCGGCCCTCCGTCTTCGCGCGGATCATTTCCTCTAGCCTCTCCCTGCGCTCGTTCCGGTATTTCGCCGGATCGAAGGCGCCCGACAGCATCTCAACCAGCGTTCTGGCCATCTGCGCCTCGCGTTCGCCGGCCTCGTCGCCGGCTTGAACGGAGAGTGCCGCGGCCGATCTGATCTCATCTGGCCAGAACATTGTCTCCATGGCGAGTACGTCTTCCCCGTATTGTCTGACAGTCGCAAGGCTTTCCTTCGACCTGATGGCGACCCTTGCGACCGCGATCCGGCCGCTATCCCTCATTGCCCCGCGAAGCAGGGCGTATGCCGCCTGCCCGCCCTCGGCCGGCTCCAGGAAGTAGGTCTTGTCGAAGTAGACCGGGTCGATCTCGCGTATGTCGACGAAGTCCTCGATGACGATGGTCCTCGGCGCCGGCGACGGGATCGCATCGAGCTCGTCCTCCTGGAATACGAGATACTGCCCCTTCTCGTATTCGTAACCCCAGACGATCTCCCCGGCCTGGACCTCCTTGTTGCAATACGGGCACC
>JAHDPS010000144.1 GCA_018434225.1 Bacillota bacterium | reverse complement strand
CCTCATGCAGGGGGGTTTGCACTGTGAGCGTTAGTGATGAGAAGGCCCCGTTCAGGCCGCCGATTCCCGCCCCCGGGGAGCCGGCCCCGGGACCTCCCCCGGTTGTGTCGCCTATAGTCTCCCCGATTACGGAGCCTATCGGTTCGTTCCCACCATCGTGCCCGCCCCCGTTCGGATACATGCCGGGTTACCCATACGGGGACCTGCCCGAATGCCCAGGCGTGTTCTATCCCTGGCGGGAAGCGATGCCCCCTTATGGCGGCGCCTATGGCGGGATTTACGGCGGCATGCCCTGTTATGGGATGCCGGCATACGGAGTGCCCGGCTACGGGACGTATGGCGGCATGCCGTGCGTGCCTGGTGGGGGTATGACGGCGCCGGTGATGTGCCCGAGGTGCGGATACGCGTTCGGCCACGGCATCGCGCCCTGGTACGAACGGTGCATGTGAAAACGCAGGCTCGTCACCCCGAATCGAAGGGCCTGAGCCGAAGGGAGGGATGATGAGTGTACGCCCTGCCGGACTATTGCGGATACGACCCGGTCGGTCTCCAGCAATACGGGTACACGCCATATTACGGGGCGCAACAATGGGGCTGGGGAGCGCCCGGCTGGGGATGGCGCCGGTGGTGGATACTGCCGTTCCTGTTCTTGCCATTCTACCACCCGCGCTGGTGGTGGTGAGGGCGGCGGAGATTAGCGGGCCGGTCCATGCCGGCCCGGTTCGTTTCCCAGCCGTCCATCAGCCCCCGAACATAGCGCTGGGGCGATCCGGCGGCGCTACTTCGATCCGGGCCGCCGAGCGGCTGGACAGGAGGCGCGTCGCCGCGCAGAGGGCGAGCTCCGGCGTGTTGCATTCCAGGCTCAGGTGAGACAACAGCACGAGACGCGTCTCGCTGGATACGATCCCGGAAAGGGCCCGTGCGGACTGTTCGTTCGACAGGTGGCCGATATCACTGAGCACCCTGAGAATCAACCACCTGCTCCTGCTCGAGTTCAGCTCCATTTCCCTATCGTGGTTACTCTCGAAAACGAGGTACTGCGAGCTTCGGACGGCATCAGCGACAGATTCCGGGACACACCCCAGATCCGTCACGATCGAAATCGAATGATCCCCGCACCTCACGGTGTACCCGACTGGGTCGACGCAATCGTGGGGTTTCCGAAAAGCCGTGACGACGCACGCTCCGACGTCTACAGGGGATCCCGGCTCGATGGTGCACCGCAGACTCTCGTCAAGGTCGCCGCGCGGCGCCCAGCTTCGCCAAAATCCAGCGGGGGCGTACACAGGCACCCCGTATTTCTCCGCGAACGGCGTCTTCAAATCAAGGGCCGCGATGTGGTCTCTGTGACTATGCGTTACAAAGATCGCCGTAATGCTGGACGGTGGGACGCCCATTTCGTCCAGGTACCGTTCCAGCCTCCGGATGGACACACCGCAGTCGACGAGCAACCGCGCTCCACCGGGGGTCTCGACGAAATAGGAGTTGCCGTGAACGCTCGAACTACTGAGAGAGCAAAAGCGGAACAAGCCAGCCACCAGGCACCTCCTGCACCCTGGGCAAGAAGCCCTGGTGGAAGGTAATTCATCCCTCATGCATCTAATTCCTGCCCGGGCCTACTTCCGAAGCGCGGCGCCTCCCGCCTTCTCAATGGCCGGCACGAGTACGGCCGCCCCCACCACGCCGACCGCGCTCTGCAACACATTCCCGGCTACCTCGGCCACGGCGGCCCGTGGGTCGATCATCACTGCGGTGGCGACCCCGTATCCGAGGATGATCAATACGGCGCCCGTAATCATCGCGGGGATCCTCGCTCTCCTCCCGAACCTCCCCGGAATTGCCCCCGCCGCGAACGCAGCGGCCCCCTTGATCAGGAACGTCCATGGCGCCCACGAAGTGTATCCGGTCCAGATGTCCGCGACGGCTGATCCCACCGCAGCCGACGCGGCGGCGAACGGTCCGCCCATGATGGCGGCAGCCGTGTAGATAATGACGTCGCCGAGGTGGTAATAACCGGTGGGTCCGGGGATCTTGAGGAAAGTGGTTGCCAGGGCGATGAGACCTGTAAATGCACCGTACAGCGTGACCAGGCGTGTTCCTCCCATTTCGAAATCCTCCCCTAAAAACAAACTCCCCGGGGTCTCCGGGGGTCACGGGGATAGGTCGATAACGACGCGCCCTGCGGCGCGCCTAACGGCCTCCTCCCACTCAGACTTTACTGTCGGCGCCGGATTCTCACCGGCTCAAACGCTGAGGCTGATGGGCTCGTCCCCTTGGGGCATCACCACCGGTTGGGAATCGGAAGGATCTCTTCCTCACCCGTCCCTGAAGGCTCCACATAGAATGATAGCACGCCTGGTGGCCTCCGGCAACGTCCTTTCATATTATGTAATAGATCCAACCAGTAATGGAGGGAGTCAACTATGATGCAACTGCCGGTTTATTGGGATAGAGAATGTCCTCCGGCCCCTGGATTCTACCGGCCCGGCTATCCGTGCCCCGGGCTTGGACCCGGCCTGGGAATGCCCTACCCCGGCGCGCCCGGAACAATGCCGTTGACACAACACGCGCACGCATACGAGGGTACAACCTCCGTAGATCATCGCCACTGCCACACATACAGGGGCACGACGGGACCGGCCATCCCGATGGGGATGACTCACGTCCACGAATATCGCGGCGAAACATCGCGGGCGCGCGGCCACACCCACACGTACTGCGGGACTACGGGACCATCGATCCCTCTGGCCGAGGGCGGCCATGCTCACCTCGAATAGGGCGGGTCGCCCGCGCGGAAACGCGCATCGAGAGAAAAGCCAACCGCCCTATGGTGGTTGGCTCTCTTTTCCATTCAGTCGTTTCACCCTGTGGTGTTACCGCCCCTTGGCCACGTTGGTCATGCCGACTCCGGCGGAGATACCCGCGACACCGCCCTGCGCGGCATCACCCGTCTGGCTGGCTGCCGGAGGAGTCGTCCCGCTCGCGATCTGTTGCTCGGCGAGCTGAATCATTCTCCTGACCATGTACCCACCCACGTATCCGTTGGTACGCGAGGGAAGGTCTCCGAGATACCCCTGATAGTTGCCGATTCCGAGTTCCTGAGCAGTCTCGTATTTGATCTGCTCGAGCCCCTGACGCGCCTGGGGGAACAGGAGTCTACCCCTGGTTCCACCGCCACCTGATGCATTGGCCACTGTACGCCACCTCCTTGTTTTTCGTCCCGATGATATTTTGTACAAACGGCGATCAATTATGTAGCCATATTTTAGCAGGCAGCAAACGCTTGTTATTCAGGGTGCATGCTTCCATGACAGCCGGTACGCAGGGAGGGTGGCCCCTATGTTTTGTTAACAACTTGCGGAAACCAACAATGGAAAACTGGTGGGCCGCCTTAGTGGGCCCGCCTCACCGGGTTCCTTAGTGAGCCGATTCCCTCGATCCAGATCTCGACGACGTCGCCGTCTTGAAGCGGGCCGATTCCCCCCGGTGTGCCGGTGGAAATGATATCGCCTGGGAGCAACGTCATGTATCGAGAAACGTAGCTGACGAGGCAAGCGGGGCCGAAGGCCATTTGGGACGTGCGCGAGGACTGTCTGATGACTCCATTCACGGTCGTCCGCAGGGCAAGGTCGCGCGCGTCGATGCCCGTCGCAATGAACGGCCCCACCGGGCAGAACGTGTCCATCGACTTCGCCCTGGTCCACTGGTCGTCTTTTTTCTGCAGGACCCGGTCGCTCACATCGTTCAGGCAGGTATATCCGAGGATATGCCGGTCCGCTTCATCTTCGCCGACGTCCTTTGCCGTGTTCCCGATGATCAGGGCCAGTTCTCCCTCATAATCAGTCCTGCGCTCCGAGGGAAGGATGATGGTTTCGTCGTGGCCTATCATTGAACTCGGCGCCTTCAGGAACATCATGGGTTCGTCGGGAACACTCGCGTTCACTTCTCTGGCGTGATCCCTGTAGTTTAGGCCTATCGCCACGATCTTCCCCGGCTTGACCGGTGGAAGCAACCGGACCGACGACCTAGGCACGCGCCGCCGCGTGACTTCAAATTCCCCAAATACGTCTCCTTCAATAGCGAGTATGTCCGCGCCCCTAACCTCTCCATAGAATTCACTTCCATCGAGCGCACACCGGGCGATATTCACGATAACGGCCCTCCTTTTCTCATTGCCAGTTCTTGTTGCCAGCGCGCCGGGTTCCACTGGACCGGTCATGTAGTTCAACGGGCGGGCGCGCTGTTCCTGTGGTGCATATTTTCAGCGAGAACCGGAGATAACCAGTCCCGAGGAGGAATGAAAATGGCTACGTCCACAGTATGGCCGATTGCGGCCATTGTACTGCTCGCTTTCAGTGTGATCATGATACCGAGACGCCGGTGGCTCGAGCTGGTCCCTTCGGCCGTGTTGGGGGGCTTCGTCCTCTCCTATGTAGTGCAGATCCTGGGAGGGATCCTGCTCGGCCTCTGGACCTACAACAGCATGTCCTTGCCGGTGTTAGGAATGCCTCTCTGGCTCGCGGTCGCCTTCGCGGCCGAGGTCATGCTGTTCTTGCACTTTCTGCCGGAAGCACAGGGAACCAGACTGGTGTACATTATCGTCTTCTCAGCGGCGCTCGGGCTCGCCGATTTCGCCATGGCCAGGTTCGGGCTCAAGACGTTCAGCAGATGGAATTCGTACTATTCCGTATTTTTGTTCGTTGCCGTACACTATGTGGTAGTCTTCATCGATTCATATATTAGGCAACAACAGCGCGCGGCGACAAAGTGACGGTGAACCTGGACTAGCCGACAAACGGATGGGGACAATATGGCGTGAGGGTGGCCATCTCGGCACAATCAATTTCGATGCTCCGGAGGGCTGAAACATGAAGGGAACTGTCAAGTGGTTCGATCCCGAAAAGGGCTACGGGTTCATTACACGCGAGGACGGAGCGGGAGACGTCTTCGTCCACTACACCGCGATTCAACAAGAAGGCTTCAAGACCCTGCGGGAGGGTGAAATGGTGGAATTCGAGGTCGTCGAGGGTCCGCGGGGTTCCCAGGCCGCCAACGTCATGAGGCCCGAAGCGGGAGCGATGTGATCGTCCACGACTATCCCGGGGCCGCGCGCGACCGGCGGCCCCGTTCGTTCTAGCGATCATCCGCCGGCAGCGTGATAGCGCCGCCCATGGATGGAATCACCAGCCTCATCTCGCCTTTGAAGCGCTCCGTAAAGAATCCCGGCTGCTCGGTGTGAACAGGAATCAGGTATTCCGGATGAATCTCTCGAACCAGCTCGACTATGCCCGGGCCGTTGATGTGACCGGATGCGTGAAAACCCCTCTCTCTGCCTGCGCCGTCCCGCGCCCCGGGATCCCCCACCAGCCGCAACCCGAAATGCCTGATCCAGTTCCGCAGTTTGTCCATGTCCATGTGCATCTCTTCGTTGTAGGATTCGCTTGACGAGTACACGTAGGTACCGCCATCAGGCTGTATGTCGAGCAATTCGTTGAGGTCATAGTATGAAAAGCAGAGGATGAATTCGCCGGGCCTTTTCGAGACCGCGCTGTGGTCGATGGTCTTGCCGCCGACGGCGGAGTACGATTCCAGCAATGTCTTCTCCCAGGCGGACTTGAGCGACCTAGCCTCAACGTACAGCACGAAGCGATCGTCCGTGAATGGATCGGGGACTGACGCTTCCCCCGAAATACTGAGTGCGTGCAAGAGGTATGCGTCCTTGGAACTCACCGCCAGCCGCCGCCCGCATTCCCCGGCGATCTCCAGGAACGACAGGAGTCGCTCGATGTTCCTCGGGCCGAAGTCCGCGATCACCAGGGATTCCGCCTTACGCACAGCCTTCAGGGCGTTCTCGAACACGTCCTCCTCCGAAACGGGGTCGTGCGGCGCCGGATGAGTGCCCTCGACGATCAACGCGAGGGGCCTCAACTCCGCCGCTTCGGCGATGAATCTCCTGGTCGACCCGGCGGCGCGCCCGTGAAGCCGCAGGTCACCAGTATATACGACCCAGCCCTCGCTCGTCCGTATTCCGAAGGCCCCCGCACCGGGGATGGAGTGGTCCACGGGCCAGTACCGGATCTCAAGGTCGCCCACGGCTGCGCCGGTCAATGGTTCCCTCCAGATGAGACCGCGCGTCGAGCCCGTTCGGCGCCAGAACTCGCGAAAGCCTTCGCTCGACGGAACGCGGTCCGTGAAGACGAACTGCCTCTCCTCGGCAGGGGTCTTCCTCGCGTTCATGGAGCCGAGCAGGCCGCAGTCCTTCATTTCGCGCGGCGTGACGTAGCAGACCTCCCTGCCCATACCCTGGGGAGCGACGTCCTGCATCGCCTTGGATACCACAGCTGTAACCGAACTGCAATACACAGGGATGGAGCACGAAAGGAACGAGGCGTAACCCGTGTGATCCACGTGGCCGTGCGTCAGCAACAGGCCGTCGACGCGCGCGTCCTCACGGAATCCGGGGCGCCCGCTGGCTCTTTCCCACCATCCCTTGCCGGGGATGTCCAGGTCCGCGCGATATATCCCGCGCAGCGGAGGCAATAGCCCCAGGTCGAGCAGGTCTCCTATGCCGTGCGTCGTCCTGGGGGCCAGGAACTCGTCGAAGTATTCGCGTTCACCCGCGAAACTCGTGCCGAAGTCGAGGAGGAGTGTAGTCCCATCCGCCTCCAGGAGGAATTTGTTCCCCCCGATCCTGTCGCACCCGTCGTAAAATGTCAGCCTCAAAAATACCCTCTCCTCCAGGCATGATCGTCCTGGAGCGATCATTCTGCAGCGGCAACGCGGCTCCTTTAACCGAGCGGGGGCGCGGAGATCGTATCATGCCACCGGAAAACGAACCCCGGGGAGCTCGCCCAATTTGCCTATGACCCGCTCGGCCTCCCGCACGATCCCCTGGATTATCTCGGCCGCGGGGAGCTCCTCACCTATCATCCCGGCTATCTGGCCCGCGAGCACGGTGCCCGCGTCGAGGTCCCCATCGACGCAAGCAGCCCTGTACCGG
>JAHDPS010000027.1 GCA_018434225.1 Bacillota bacterium | reverse complement strand
TGCGTAATGTTAGTGGGGCCAATGAGTATATCACACGGCGCGAGCCTTCCGTTCAGACCCAGTATGTCTATAGTTTTTTGGGTCAAGTAACCAACTTGCTGAATTTGGGTGATATTACTGCAAATAGAAAACTCCGGCAATAGATCACCTTCGCCAGAGTTTTCGGTATAAACGCGTATTACTCCTTCACGCGCTTTCCCCACTTTGCCTCAGCCGTTCTCCCGCACATATCTCTTTAGCAATTGGACTTAAGATGGTCATGCAAAGAAGGAAAACATCAATGACAACTATGACGGAAAGCGATGCGGTAGTCGCTGACAAGTTTGTGCGGCGGCTCTATTCATAAACGAGAATTCCGATCGGACCAGCGTGTTTTCCTTAGCCGATGTTTGTCGAGATTGGATGAAGGAGTCGGCCTCAGTGGAGGGCGTCCAGTGAGCGGGCAATACCACAGGTAGATAGCGCGCGTGAACTCACGGGGGGCATTCTACTCCTAAATCTGACTCCCAGCCTGCATGCCTTCTAACTGCACCCATAACGCGGTTGACCTTGGCTCTCGGCAGTTTTGCGGAACCTCTGCCTGCCGGTCCTACAACTTTACACCCTGTTCGGCGGAATGATATACTTTTGTGGACAAACACCCAACACACAGGACCGAGGGTGAGCGACCTTTGCATCAAACACGGGTCCTCTTGGCCGCCATGTCACTCGACCTCGGCGGGGCGGAAACCCACGTGATCACCCTGGCACAGGAGTTAGCCAGGCGCGGCCGTCACGTGGCCGTTGTTTCTCAGGGCGGTCGCCTGGCGTCCAATCTCGAATCATGCGGCATAGCGCACCACTTCGCGCCGCTACACAGCAGGTCGCCGATCAGCCTATACCGGGCGGTCCGCGCCATTTCTACCCTGGTCGCCAGGGAGCGTCCGGACGTGCTTCACGCGCACGCCAGGATCCCCGCATGGGCATGCAGCATAGCGACCTGCGGAGCCATCCCGCTCGTGGTCACCTACCACGGCGTGTACGCCGCGGGGTTCCCGTGGAACTTCGTCACGGTGCCGGGGGATCTCACGGTGGCGGTAAGTGAAGATGTGGCGGACCACTTGTCCGCGCGCTTCGGATTCGAGCGCGGCCACACCCGGGTGATCCTGAACGGGATAGACACCTCGCGGTTCAGCCCGAGCGTCGACCCATCTGATGCCCGGGCCCGCTTCGGCATATCCGGGCACCCACTCATACTGCATGTCAGCCGGCTTTCGGCGGATTTCGCCCACACAGCGACCCAGGTGATCCCCGCCGCTATGGCGCTCCTCAAGGATTATCCCCACCTGCAGGTCGTCATCGTCGGGGACGGGGACAGACTGCGGGAGATCAGGACAGCCGCGGAGCGGGCGAACGAATCCCGCGGCCGCGCCGTCATAACAGTCACCGGGGGATGCGAGGATATGCCCCCCATCTACGCCGCAGCCGATGTCGTGGTGGGGGTCGCCAGAGTGGCCCTCGAGGCCATGTCGTGCGGGAAACCGGTGGTCCTCGCGGGCGAGGGAGGCCTTCGCGGACTGCTTGACGAAGAGATCATGGAGGATGCGATCTCCCATAACTTCACGGCGAGAGGCTGCGGCAGAGAGATTACTCCCGGCAACCTCGAGGCCGAGATCCGAAGGGCGATCGGCGGCGGAAGACAGGGCGCCGAGCTCGGCGACGCCGGTCGCGGGATCGTGCTCGAAAGGTACTCCATCGAAAAAATGGTGGATGATATCGAGTCGGTGTACAATGAGGTGTCCCAAGGTCCTGGGCGGGCGAAGTCCGGGGACAAGCGGGGGAGGACTGGACCATGAGACTGATCGATTCCAGGGGAAGGATATTCGGAACGATAAATGTCATTGACCTGCTGATTATTGTAATGGTACTGACCGCCGCCTACGGGTTCTGGCACGCCCGCTCGGGCGCGGCCGGGCTGGCCGCACTCAGGGGAGAAACCCGCCAGATCGAGGCGACGTTCGTCGTAAGCAACGTGCGTCCCGCGACGTCATCCGTAATAAAGGTGGGCGACAAAGTCAACGACAGCAAGACTAACACATATCTCGGGCAGGTCACGGCGGTGCGGGTAGAACCCGCCGAAATCGCGGTGACCGGACCCGATGGAAGGGTCTACGAATCGACTTCCAAGACACGGCAAGACGTCTGGGTGACCTTACGAGGTTCGGGAAGGGTGTCACCTAACGCGATTACGCTGGGATCAAACGAGATC
>JAHDPS010000077.1 GCA_018434225.1 Bacillota bacterium | reverse complement strand
GTTTATAGGAGATCCCAGAGGGACATCATCTCCTCCCTCGGGTTGCCCGACGATCTGCCGGAAGAGTCGGAATCGTTCCAGGCGGTGCACCCGCTGCACCTCGCCTTCATTATCAATTACTGCAAAAAACGCGGGTTGACGACCGAAACTGAACAGCGAGAGATACTGGTGGTCTCGGACAAAGTGGAGGATTGGATGGTCTCTCCCGCGCCAGCGAAAGCGATGGACGTGTTCGCATCCGTATTCGAGGAGTGGGTGTGCCCGGACCCCGACGTGCAGACCATGCTCACCATCATGGACTGCGTGCCCGGAGGTCAGTGGGTCTCATTTGCGTCGCTGCTCGACGAGATGGAGTATCTGAGCCTGGAGCATTCGTGGCACGGCCTCGAGACAAGGCTGGGAAAGGCCGTGAGGATGCTGTCTTACGCGGGAGTGCTGACCGGGGCTGACTCGGAAGAGGGTGCCCTCGTAAGGCTCACCGGCCCCGGGCGGGTATTGACCTCGCTGGTCACGGGCAGGCCGGTTTCGTCGCCGGACGAAGTGTTCGACGGTGTGCCGCTGGAGGATTCCTTCTTCCTGCAGGGAACATTCGAAATGCTGGTTCCGGCCAACATCGAACCGTCGATTCTCTGGAGGATCGAACACATCGCCGATCTGGTGAAGCCGGACCAGATGCTCATATACAGGATCACGCGCCAGTCCATCTACCGCGCGCTTTCGACGGGAATGAGCTCTCAGTCCATATTGGGGTTCCTCGGACGCCACAGCAAGAACGACATACCCCAGAACGTGTCCTATTCCATAGAGGAATGGTCGAAGGGTTACGGGAGGGTGGAATTCGTCGATGCGCTCGTCCTCCAGTGCGACACAGAGGACCTCGCCAACGAGATCAGGGCGTCTAAGAGAATGCAGCCGTTCGTCATCGGCCAGATCAGCCCCAGGCACCTTATAATAGACAGAACCAAGCACGTGGAGGCACTGGAAGCACTGCAGGGTGACGGGTATATGCCGAAGCCCGGCGTGAGGCACGAGGTCACTGGATAGACATCTCGCCGTCACGACCCTCGATCTCGACTATTTCCGGTCTGAACCTGGCATCGCCGGCCATCCTCTTGTCGAACAGGTATATCCCGGGGAAAGTCAACGCGAATCCGATGAAAGCCCCGGCGGTTCCGTGTCCGCCTCCGGCGACGAGCGAACCCAGGGCGAAACCCGCGGCACCGCCCAGCAACGGTATCCCGTATATCACGAACGCGGCCTGGAGGGACCCTCTCGTCTGCACCTCGACATTCACGATATCCCCGGGCAGGGCGCCGGGGGTGTTGATCGCCTTGATGAATATCTCATTCGAGCCAGGGATCAGGCCGTTGCACATTCCGCAGCAATTGCAGGCCGCCGAACGAGTCATCCGGACAACAGCGAGACCCTCCTCAATCCGCACCACGCGACCCTTTTCCCTCACAGAGCGACCCCTTCATCTCGTGAATTTGAACAGCGTCTGTACGAGCTCATCAGCGACGTCATCCGCCCCGTCTCCGTTCAGGGCCTGGGAGACGCGCCCCTTCACATGGCATCCGGAGACCAGCATACTGACCTTCTTAATCCCCTCAGTGATGGCCGCCAGCTGGGTCAACACGTCGACGCAGGGCCGGTCTTCGCCAATCATCTTCTGAACGCCACGAATCTGGCCTTCTACTTTCCTCAGTCGTTGCAGGAGATCCGCCCTTCTTGTTTCGTATACGCTCACCAGCTCGACCACCTTCCGAATTCTACCATACCCTGGTATCGTTACTTCGCCTTATGATAACCTGGAGGGTCGCTTCTAGTCAATAACCGCCGCTCGCCCGGCTCGCCCATCATTCCTTGAGGAGTATCCAGGCGCCGAGCGACAGCAGCAAAACCCCCAGCAACTTGACTGGATGAAACGGGGCCCGCTGGAGGCCGAGGACGCCGAAATGATCGAGAACTGCGGCTGTGAGCACCTGGCCCGTGATGATCGCCGTAGTGGCGGGGCACGCGCCTACCCTTCCTATGCTGGCCGCCACAAAGTAGACTATACCCACCCCGATGGGGCCGCCGAGATAATACGCCCATCCGGCTCCGGCTGATCCACTGGGTGAACGCCCGGCGCGGAGGAGCGTCAGGGGTACGATGACGGCCAACCCTCCGGCGTGGACCGCGAGAACGGCCCTCAACAGGCCCACCGCCCTGCCGAGACCGGAGTTAAGTACTCCCTGAACCGCCATTAGAACCCCCGCCAGGCACGCTATCGCCAGTGCGATCAACCACACATCCCCCTCGCCGACCAGGCTGCTGTGCGCACTCGATCTGTGTTCCGATCGTGCGTTCACATTGTGCGTTCGAGTCGAGAAGGCTATTCTCCGGAGACGATCCGTCGCGCGCGGGGGTTGCGGGATATGAACCGCAATAGCGGGTAGCCAAGGCCGTAGCAGGCGATCATCTCTCCTGCGGCGATGTACATCGCCACCGGCAGGTAGGGAACGCCGCTCAGACCCGCCACGTAAGTGGCTACCACAAGGCCGTTGATTATCACAGGGGGAAGTGGGGCCATCGACTCGCGCGGGGCCCTGCTCGTGAGGTACGCCGCAAGAAGGGTGGCGCCGGCGCCGAGAGTGACGTCATACGCGAAGAAAGGGCTCGCGATATTGGCCAGCACACAGCCGAGCCATAGCCCGTATATCGCGTCTCCGGTTATGTACGGCAACACCGTCATGGCCTCGGACACGCGTACCTGGATCTGTCCGTAGCTTATGGACGAGAACGGGGGCATGACGGTCAGGACGGCGTACATGCCCGCTATGATGGCGATTCTAGCCAATCTCCTGGCTCCGCGGCCCCCGCCGTGGCGCCCTCTCTCCAGGGGGTACATCACCCGACCCCGCCGCCGGGGCGCGTCGCCGCTCGCCCCGCGGCTTTGACGGCGCGAAGCCCTATATCGCTCCGGTGGAACGCCCCATCGAATTGTATCCTGGAAACCCCACGATATGCGGCGTCCCGTGCGTCGGCGATGCTCTCACCGGTGGCCGTGATCCCGAGCACTCGCCCGCCCGATGTAACGATGCTCCCCCCGGGGCCGGCGGAGGTCCCGGCGTGAAACACGACCACGCCCGGCTCGCGCGCGGCCTCGTCGAGGCCGCGGATCGGTATACCCTTCTCGTACGCGACTGGATAGCCTCCAGAAGCGATAACCACGCATACGGACGCGCGTCTGGACCATTCGATCCGCCGCCGCGGGAGCTCGCCGGTCGTGGCGGCCAGCATGATATCAGCAATGCTCGTTTCCAGCCTGGGGAGGACGACCTGCGTCTCCGGATCGCCGAATCTCGCGTTGAATTCCAGTACGAACGGCCCGTTCCTCGTCAGCATCAGCCCCGCGTACAGCACGCCGGAGTATCTTATGCCCCTTTTCAGCATCGCCCCGAGCACCGGGGATATCACGCGATTGGAGACGATATCGAGGATTTCGGATCCCACCGCGGGGACCGGACTGTATGCGCCCATGCCCCCCGTGTTAGGCCCGTTGTCGCCGTCATACGCCCTTTTATGGTCCTGGACGGGTTGCATCAGGGCGGCGTAGTCGCCGTCGCAGAAAGCCATGACGGTGGCCTCTTCCCCTTCCAGGAATTCCTCCACGATCACGCGTCGGCCGGCGTCGCCGAACGCCTTTATCTCCATGATCTCCTCGACGGCGTGCGACGCCTCCGCTTCCGTCGCGCAGACGACGACGCCCTTGCCCGCGGCCAGACCGTCGGCCTTCACAACCAGGGGGCGGCCCTGCTTCGATATGTACGCCCTGGCCCGCGCCGGGTCGTCGAATACCTCGAACCGCGCGGTGGGTACGCCTGCTTCCCCCATTATCTCCTTCGCGAAGTGCTTGCTCCCCTCGAGCATCGCCGCCTCCCGGCGGGGGCCGAACACCCTCAGCCCCTCCCTTGAGAAGCGGTCCGCCAGCCCTGCCACGAGCGGTGCCTCCGGACCGGGAACAGTCAGATCGATACCCTCGCGGGCGGCCCACTTCGCCAGTCCGTCCATGTCATCCGCGGCTATGTTCACGCAGGAGAATTCGCGCGATATTCCCGCGTTTCCGGGGGCGCAGTAAACCGCTCCAACCTCGGGATTGCGCCCGAGCGCCCAGCACAGGGCGTGTTCCCTGCCGCCTCCCCCTATAACAAGAACCTTCACGCCGGCCGGCCCCCCATCAATGTCTGAAGTGGCGTACCCCGCTGAACAGCATCGCGATACCCGCCCGATCCGCGGCGGCCGTCGACTCGGCGTCTCGAACGGACCCGCCGGGTTGGACGATAGCCGTCACACCGGCCTTCGCCGCGGCCTCGACGACATCCGAGAACGGGAAAAAAGCGTCCGACGCCATCACGGATCCCCGGGCCCTCTCTCCGGCCGCGGCGATCGCTATCTGCGCCGCGCCGATCCTGGACATCTGGCCGGCTCCGATCCCCACCGTCCGGAGCCCCGCGGCCAGGACGATTGCGTTCGACTTGACGTATTTGCACACCTTCCAGGCAAAAGATATATCGGCGATCTCGGCGGATGACGGGCTGCGCGAGGTGACGCACACCCACTTCTCCGGGTTGTCGGGGGCGGAATCCGATTCCTGGATGAGTAGGCCGCCCCTTACCTTCTTCAGGTCGTAAGTCCTCGCTTCCCCGCCCTCGGCTTCCTTGAGTTCGCCCGCGGCGAGCAATCTGATGTCCCTCTTTTTGAACAATATCGCGGCCGCTTCCTCGTCGAAGCCGGGGGCGATCACCACCTCGAGGAATATGGGCGAAAGGAGCCTCGCCGTGGCTTCGTCCACCACCCTGTTGAACGCCACGATCCCTCCGAAAATGGAGACGGGGTCGGCCTCGTACGCCCTGGTGAACGCCTCCACAACACTGGAGCCGATTCCGACGCCGCAGGGGTTCGCGTGCTTCACCGCGACGGCGGCCGGTTCGTGGAACTCCCGGACCAGCTCGAAGGCGGCGTTAGTGTCGTTCACATTGTTGAAAGACATCTCTTTACCGTGCAGCTGCCCGGCGGACGAAACGCACGGCTCTCTCAGGAAGGGCTCCCTGTAGAACGCCCCCTTCTGATGCGGGTTCTCGCCGTACCTCATGGACTGGGCCCTCTCGAACGCGAGCGTGAGGCCATCCGGGAAATCCAGCGGACCCTTACCCACCAGTCTCCCGAGGTACGTGGAGATGAGCGCGTCGTAATGGGCAGTGTGGGAAAACGCCTTGACAGCGAGTTCCAACCGCAGATCCCCGGGAACGTCCCCCGTTTTCGATATCTCTTCCAGAACCGAGTTGTAGTCGGCGGGATCGCACACCACGACCACGCCGGCATGGTTCTTGGCGGCGCTGCGAAGCATCGAAGGGCCGCCTATGTCAATGTTCTCGATGACCTCTTCCAGCCGCACACCGTCCCTGGACGCGACCTGCCGGAACGGGTAAAGATTGACGACCACCATGTCGATCGCCCGTATCCCCGCCTTCTCGATCTGCAGCATGTGCGCCGGGACATCTCTGCGGGCGAGCAAACCGCCGTGGATCGACGGGTGAAGCGTCTTCACCCTTCCGTCCAGTATCTCCGGGAAGCCGGTCTCGTCCGAGACCTGCTTCACCGCCAGCCCGGACTCGGACAAGGCCCTGGCCGTGCCCCCGGTGGACAATATCTCCACTCCCAGGCCGCATAGCCCGCGAGCGAACTCGACCAATCCCGCCTTATCGTATACGCTGATAAGCGCACGCCCTATCAATCCATCCCCTCCCGCCCCGTAATGTGGCACCCCGTTGAGGCGACGCCCTGCTGCACGACGCCTCGCTGCACAGCACCCTGTTACACGACGCCCCGCGGAGGCAAGACGCGCACGTGCCGCCCCTCCACCACGAGCCGTCCCTGCGCAAATAGCCTCACCGCCTCCGGGTATATCCGGTGCTCCTCGCAAAGTATCTTCTCCGCGAGCGTTTCGGCTGTGTCGCCGTCCTCGACGGGCACCGCCGCCTGAATCACGATAGGACCAGTGTCGACGCCGTCATCCACGAAATGGACCGTGCAGCCGCTCCACTTCACGCCGTATTCTATCGCCTGGCGCTGGGCCTCGATACCCGGGAACGACGGGAGGAGCGACGGGTGGATGTTCATTATCCTCCCCTTGAACCTCCGAATGAAGCCGGGCTTGAGCACCCTCATGAAACCCGCGAGGAGCACGAGGTGGACCGACCGCTCTTCCAGGAGATCCCCGACGGCATCCTCGAATTCCGCGCGGCAGGAGTAGGCCCAGGGGTCGACGAACATCGCCTCCACCCCTGCGCGCCTCGCCCTTTCCAGGGCCGGCGCCGATTCCGTGTCGCTGATGACCGCCACGACGGCGCCCGGGATTGAACCATCGGCGCAGCCGTCCACGATCGCCTGCATGTTTGAACCCCTACCGGATACAAGTATGCCTATTCTGAGGCCGCCCGCCAAGCCCATCACCCCCGGAGTCCTCTAGACCAGGTCGACCCCCGGCTCACCCCGGACGATCTCCCCTATCGCGCGCGCCGGGAATCCCTTGCCTTCCAGGAAGCGCACGCACGCGTCGCACCCATCCCCCGGGACCGCCAGGACCATGCCGATCCCCATATTGAAGACCCTGAACATCTCGCGCCTATCGATGCCGCCCATGCGCTCGATGAGACCGAAGATCGGGAGAGGTTCCCACGCCCCGGCGTTGATCCTGGCCCGGGTGCCGCCCGGGAGAACGCGGGGTATGTTGTCGTAGAACCCGCCCCCCGTGATGTGAGCGATGCCCAGTACCTCCGCGACCCCGGAGGCGAACATCTCCACGAGGGCGCCCGAGTATATCCTCGTCGGTTCGAGCAACTCCTCGCCTAGAGTCCGCCCCAATTCGGGAATCCGAAGGCCGAGATCCAGGCGGCCCTCGTCGAGCAGCGCCCTACGCGCCAGACTGTAGCCGTTGCTGTGGAGGCCGGAGGACATCAACCCGATCAGCGCGTCCCCCGGCTTTATGCGGGAGCCGTCAATGATCCTCTCTCTCTCAACGACTCCCACGGCGAAGCCCGCGAGGTCGTATTCCCCCTCCGCGTACATCGACGGCATCTCCGCCGTCTCGCCGCCGAGCAAGGCGCATCCCGCCATGACGCAGCCTTCGGCTACCCCCTTCACGATCGCCTCCACCACCCGCGGATCGAGTTTGCCCACGGCCAGGTAGTCGAGGAAAAACAGCGGCTTCGCCCCCTGCGCCACGACGTCGTCCGCGTTCATCGCTACACAGTCGATCCCCACGGTATCGTGAATCCCCATAGCGAACGCGATTTTCAACTTGGTGCCCACGCCGTCTGTCCCGGAGACTAATACCGGATCGCCGATGCCGTACGGTTTGAGGGAGAAGCACCCCCCGAATCCCCCGATGTCGCCGAGCACGCCGGGTATCCTCGTTTTCTTCGCGTATGGCGCTATCCTGGCTACCGCCTCATTGCCCGCGTCTATATCGACTCCGGCCCTTGCGTACGCGGAAGTCCCGCAACCGCGGCCCGTTTCAACATCATCCGTTTTCAACGCCCGCTCGCCTCCCCGGCGCACCCAACACAGAATGGTTCTTCCAGGGCGGATTTTCCCCCGGCTCCATCAACGTCCACCGGGTATCTGCCCGTGAAACACGCCGTGCAGTGAGACCGCCTTTTCGACGCCTCCGATCCGACCGCCGTCAGCAGTGAGTCGAGGGATAGGTAGCGGAGGCTGTCGGCGCCCACCATTCTCTGGACCTCCTCAATCGACCTGCTCGCGGCCACAAGTTCCGACCGAGAGGAGGTGTCAATGCCGTAGTAACACGGATATCTGTACGGGGGGGAGCTTATCCGGAGGTGTACCTCCCTCGCCCCCGCCTCGCGGAGGAGTCCCACGATGTAGCCGGACGTCGTGCCCCTGACGATCGAATCGTCCACTAGCACGACCCTCTTGCCGCTCACAACCTTCCTCAGTGGGTTGAGTTTCAATTTAACGCCCTGATCCCTGAT
>JAHDPS010000160.1 GCA_018434225.1 Bacillota bacterium | reverse complement strand
CCCTGGCTATCTCGAGTCTCCTTTGCTCACCATATGGCAACGCCCCCGCCTTTTCCCAGGCGCGTTTCTGGAGGTTGACGAATTCCAGCTCCTTGAGAGCGGTCACCGTCGCCGCGTCGCGGTATCTGTGCCCCTGCGCAAGACGCCTTAGGGGTTCCCCCCAGTCGAAAGTTGCACGAGTATGCATTCCAATAAGCACGTTTTCCAACACCGTCAGCTTTGGGAACAGCCGTATTGTCTGGAAGGTCCTGCAGATTCCCAGTCCGGTTATCCTGTGTGCAGGCAGGCCACTGATCTGTCGGCCAAGCAACTCCACCGATCCCTCGCTCGGGATGAGGAAACCCGTTATCATGTTGAACAGCGTCGTCTTACCCGCACCGTTCGGGCCGATGATCCCGAGTATCTCTCCCTCACCTACCTGAAAGGAGACCCCGTCGACGGCAGTGAGTCCTCCGAACCTCATGGTTAGACCATCCACGCCAAGTACTCCCATCAGCCCGACCTCCTCGAACCAGTCGCGGCCTGACTCGGCCGCAACCCGCGCGACAACTCCAGCCCTCCCAGGATCCCCTGAGGCCGGAATATCACCATGATAACCAGCGCCAACCCGTAGATAATCATCCTGAAGGCCGCGGCGGCCCTCAGCCACTCCGGCAGTATAGTTAGGACGATTGTTCCCAGTATCGCGCCGGCAACACTTCCCAATCCACCGAGCACCAGATACAGATACACGATAAACGAGGACATGACCCCGAAATCGTTTGGGCTGATGAAGCCGATCAGGAAGGCGTACAATCCGCCGGCCAACCCGCAGAATGATGAACCGATTACGAAGGCCAGGGTCTTGTACAGAGTGGAGTCAACGCCCATTGCCTCGGCCGCGGTCTCATCCTCCCTTATCGCTCTCCACGCCCTGCCCGTCTTGCTGTTGCTGAGGTACAGCGTTATGGCGAGGAGCAGCCCCGCCGCAGCGTAGATCCTGCAAAACGTAGACATAATCGGGATGCCCGGTATCCCAAGAGCCCCGTTCGTAATCTCGAGGTTAAGGAGCAGAACTCGAACGATCTCCGCAAAACCGAACGTCCCCATGAGGAGATAGTCGCCTTTCAATCGCAGAGAGGGTATGCCAACGAGCACGCCTAACACCGCGGCTATGAGGGATCCCGCGATAAGCCCCATGTACATGCTCCACCCGAATCTCAGGTGTGCGATTGCCGCCGAATACCCGCCCACCGCCATGAAGGCGGCTGTCCCAACCGAGAGCAAGCCCGTCTCTCCGGTCACAATGTGGAGGCCGAGGCTGAGCATTATGTTGACTCCGAGGAGAAGTATTATCTGGAAGATGTAGGCGTTCACGGTCTCCACCCCCGCTGCATTAGAGGTTAACCTTGCTTGGCTTGCCGAGAAGGCCCCATGGCCGCCACAAGAGAATGACAATCAAGATGGAGAACGCTACCGCATCGCGGTAACTCGACGCTATGTAGCCCACTGCAAGGACCTCGGCAACCCCAAGTACCAGGCCGCCCAACATGGCCCCTGGGATTTCGCCGATGCCGCCAAGGACTGCCGCAACGAACCCCTTCATGCCGGGCATCCATCCCATCAATGGGTAGACGGCGTTGAAATATAGCCCAACCAGCACTCCAGCTGCTCCCGCGAGGCAAGAGCCAATCAAGAATGTCGTCGCAATCGCCATATCAGTGTTGATGCCCATCAGGCCGGCTGCGACCCGGTTTTCCGAGGTGGCCCTGATGGCCTTCCCCAGTCGCGACTTTCTGATGAATACATTGAGGCATATCATCAGGATGATCGTGGTGGCCAGAATGGCCATCTGAAGGGAAGTCACGGAAATGGCCCCGAGCGTGTACGCATTCATCTTGACGAGTTGCGGGAAGGGTCTGAAGCCCGGCCCCTGGTACTTGATGAAAAGGTTCTCGAGGAATACGGATACGCCGAGGGCACTCAGAAGCGGCGACAGGCGGGGCGCCTTGCGCAATGGCTTATACGCAAGGCGCTCCACCGTAAAACCGAGGGCGGCCGCACCGATCATGCCACCCAGCAGCACTGCAGCAAAGCCTGGCCTCCCGCTGCCGGCGAGCCACAGCCCGACGAACGCTCCCACCATGTAGATGTCCCCGTGAGCGAAGTTGATGAACATCAGAATGCCGTACACCATCGTGTACCCGAGCGCGATCAGCGCATATATGCTGCCGAGGACGATCCCGTTCACGAGTTGCTGCGCCAGCACGTCGATCCCTCACCTCTCGGAGATTACTCGTTAGCCTCCAGGACTGTAATGAGCTGGAACTTGCCGCCCTTGGCTTCCTGCAAGAAGGCGGGCTTGATCGCGTCACCGTTCTTGTCGTTGAACGTGGTCACGCCGGAGACTCCCGGGAACCTCTTTGTCTCGGTGATTGCCTTCCTTATCCCGTCGGGAGAACCCGCGCCGGCCTTTTCGATCGCCATCGCCAGTATCTTCATAGCGTCGTAAGCCTGGGCGTTGTTTATCTGCGGCTCCTTGCCGTGCTTGGCCTTGAAGTCGTTGACGAACTTCTGAGCATAGTCCGCGGGGTTCTCAGGGCTGTAGCCAGTGTACAGGATTACCCCGTCCGATGCGGCTCCTGCGAGTTTGAACAGCATCTCATCCGCAAGTCCATCGCCGCTGACGAACGGGCATGTAAGCCCCTGTTGCTTCGCCTGGCGGATGAGGAGCCCTCCCTCTGCGGCCACGCCGGAGAAGAATATCGCGTCGGGCTTTGACTGCTTGAGTTTGGTAACCTGCGCGCTGAAATCCGTGTCACTGTCGGAGTAGGACACCTTCGCGACGACTTGCACCTTGAGCTCGTTCAGCGCGGCCTCCCAGATCTTCATCAACCCGACACTGTAGTCGTTGTTGTTCGAGTACAGTAGGGCGGCCTTCTTGACGCCCTTCTTCTCCACCATGTACTTCGCGGTAAGCGGGGCGCCAGCGCTATCGTTCAGGGTGTTTCGAAAAACGAACGGCCCTATCTTCCCAACCCCATCGGCAGTCGCGCCGGGCGATATGTAGCATACTTTCGCCTCGTTGCTTACTGGGCCGACCGCGAATGTCTCCCCGCTTGTCACCGGGCCGATTACTACAGTGATCTTGTCACTGAGAAGCTTCTTCATGCCGTTAACCGCCTGGGCCTTGTCACCGGCGGTGTCTACTGAGATAATCTCAATAGGGGCTCCCTTGATCCCGCCCTTGGCGTTCAACTCATCCGCCGCCATCTTTGCGCCGAGAAGTGCGTTCTCGCCCCAGTATGCGACGTTGCCCGTCAGGGGCTGAAGAACGCCGACCTTTATCGTTTCTCGCTTGGGCGGCTCCGCGGGCTTGGGAGCCTCCGCAGGTTTCGAGGCTTCCGGCTGCTTGGCCGCCAGCTGCCCGCACCCCGCGCAAACGAGGCCCAATACAATCGTTCCTGCTACGAGCGCGCAAATCCACCGTTTCACTGTGACTCCCCCCTGTTATGCGGGTTTCAAGTCTACGCGTTTCCAAGTTAACTCGATTCAGCGCCCTCCGATAGACTCCACGATGCGGTTCCTGAGGTTTTCCAATTGCCTGATGAGGAGCCCGTAAGCCTTTTCTCCATCCCCCTCCTCCAGGGCTCGAAGAAGTTCCAGGTGCTCGCGCTCCATCTCGACTGCAGAATCCCGTACATCGAGCCCCATGTAGGAAATCCGAGTCGTCTCCTCGATGACCTGGCCGATCATGCGCGCAAGCCTTGTGTTTTCCGATGCTTCCGCAATAGCCATATGGAATGCCCGATTGCGCGCGAAGAATACCTTGTACGACGAACGATCCCTTACCACATACCGTGCGCTGAGGCTCCTTTTCGCCTGTTCGATCTGGGCCGGGGTTATGTTCTTCGCGGCGGCCCGCACCGCCGCGCCTTCTAATAGGATCCTGAGGTTCAGCACCTCCTCGACATCCTTCATCTTGATCCTGCTGACGAAATAGCCCTTGCGAGGCACAATGTCTACGAGACCCTCCTGGCTGAGGCGAAGAAGGGCATCGCGGACGGGCGTGCGGCTCACGCCGTACTTGGTTTCGAGGTCCGATGTCTTGATCGCCTCACCCGGCAAAAGCCCAAGTTCAACTATGCTATCCTTCAATGCTTGATATATCAGCATATGCATATTATGGTCCTGTACTGGCTTTTTTGTCATAGTGCACCTCTCTTTCGGGTATATCACCACTATTCCACGGATTTCCTCAAATTCCTCCGCGAATTCGAAAACATATTCGTTTTACGCCGCATGCGCTAGAAATCGCAAACAATTTCATCAGGAAACAAGGGGTTGCGGGGCTTGCTATCGGGTTCATTTTCTGGGTGGCGCCATGTCCAAGGCGTCTAGCGCGACGGAGAGACAAGTTGAGTTCCCCCCCATCATAGACAAGCGCAGAAGGCCGGTCTCCAGTCTTGCAAGGCCGGCCTTCATCCTATCGCCTCGTGGTGCGGAGTACCCGGCACCGTGGAGTGCCCGCTATTGAGAGATCAGGTTGTACAGCACCTGCGCGGTCTGTGCGCGGGTCGAAAGGTCCTTTGGCGCGAGTCCACCGCTTGAGCCCCGCACTACCCCAGCCCCAATGAACGCCTTCATCGCGTCGACGGCGTAGGGTGAGACCAGCGACGAGTCCGAAAAATCGCCCAGCGTGTCGCCGCCTTCCGCCCCGGGCAGACTGTCCAGGATCCTCAGCGCGTTGTACAGTATGACGAACATCTGCTCTCTGCTTACGTGAGCCTGCGGCGCGAACTTGTTGTCCCCTATGCCGGACACGATCCCGAGGCTCTTCGCCTTGCCGAGGTATGCTGAGTAGTACGTGTCTCCAGCGTCCGCGAAATTGGCTGTCACAGTCGCATCAGGCCTGATACCATACGCCCTCATCACCATGATCAGGAAGTCCGCGCGGCTCACGTTGTTGTCCGGCGCAAACATGCTGTCGCCGACGCCGCGAAGCACGTGGCGGGCGGCCATGTAGTTGACGGCCTTATGGAACCATGCCGATGCGGGCACGTCGCCGAAAGCCACCTTCGAATAGCCGACCGCGCAATCATCGAGCTTTGCGCCCGTAAAGATCGCCTTTCCGTCCTCGTATCTGGAGTTCGGAATGATCTCGAGATCGCCGGTCTTGTCGATCCGGTAGACTACCACCGAATCCGTATCCTCTCCGAGGGCCGGGGTGTACGGCAGGCTCACGGTCGCCCGGCCGTTGCCCAGACCCAGCACTGTGCCTCCGTTGGCGTTGACTTCCAGGTCATAGATCACCCTGTCGCCAAGCGTGGCTGATATGCTGTCTCCGGCGGCCTGGGGATACCTGGACAGTATGGCCTGGCCGGCCAGGGCGGCCGCCGACACACTGATGGTCCCAGTCCCCCCTGACGCCTCGCTCAGGCTCTCGAGGGCGGCGCGATCGAAAGTGATCTCGACAGACGGCATACTGGCGACGAATCTGTTCACACCGGCCGAAACCATCCTCCGGACGGCATCGGCCGGGATCGCGAACTCTATCGCCGTGGCGCCGGCCGGCGCAAGGACAGTGATGCTTACGTGCCTTTCTTCGGTACCCGCCGCCTCCGCCTGTCTCGCGAGCTCCGCCGCGTGGGCTGAGCTCATCGTCACGGTGGCGCCGGTACCCCCCGATGCAGCGGATATCTCGGTATTGACGCTCGAGACTCGCCCCTGGCCCGAGGTTGAAGTGAGCACCGGGGGATGCGCGGGCACAGATGCGGATCTCCCGCTCCCGCTACTGCCGGAGGCGTATCGCGGGAGGGATATCTTCAGGCTCGCGCTGACGTTGCCCGCTGCATCCTTCACCTTTACGTATACGTCCTTGGCGCCGGTGGTCAGCGCCGCAAGATCGATCGTGTTCTCCCCCGCTATCGCGGCGGTCCCCGCGCCCGACGTGTCGAGCGCCGGCTCAGCAGCGGCGGCTTCCACCACGGCGTGGTAGTACGTACCGGCCTCGTCCGACGTGAACTTCACCGAGCCGGTGGCGTCGGATGTCCTGGATGCCACGCCCGCTGTCAGAGTGGGTGCAGTCGTATCGGGTGGAACGTAGGCGGGTATGTCGATCTTCAGGCTCGCGCTGACGTTGCCCGCTCCGTCCTTCACCTTGACGTATAGGTCCTTCGCCCCCGCAGTCAGGGTCGTCAGGCTTATCGTGTTCTCCCCCGCTATCGCGGCGGCCCCCGCTCCGGAAGTGTCGATCACCGGCTCAGCAGCCGCGTCGTCCACTACCGAGAAGTAGTACGCACCGGCTGCGTCCGACGCGAACTTCACCGAGCCGATGGCGTCGGATGTCCTGCTCACCGCGCCGGCCGTCAACACGAATGGCGTGGTCTTCGCCGTGGCCGCAGTGTACGCGCTCTTGTTTCCCGCCTCATCCCTGGCCAAGGCGTTGAAGAAATAGTCGGTGTTGGGAACCAGGCCCGATACCCTCTTGCTCGTGAGTGCGTCCGTCCAGTCCTGCGCCACCGAGCCGTTTGCCTCGGCGTCCCCGACGGAGGAGATGTTGTCGGTCGCGGAATAGAACACCTTATACTGGATATCCGCGGCGGCGCTCGCATTATCGCTCGCGGCCGACCAGGCCAGATCGACGCTTCTGGTCGCGATGTTGCCGGTAGTGATCGTGCCGCCGGGAGGAACAGCCGGATCGGTCGCGTCCGCTATGTACTTCCAACTCAGATTGTCCGCCTGCCGTAGGAGCACACGTTGCGGCTCCGATGGACTGAGCAGAAACTTCCCACCCGGACACGTCTCGATCGCGGTAACCACTGTGTCGTCCGGCGCAATGGCGTTTCCGCCCTTATCGAGGTAGAACGCGCCGACGGCCGCGCCGTTCATCGAGATCTGAGCCTGTCCGGCGCCAAGCTTGATCGTTCCCCCGCGGCTCGCGGCCGTTCCCACAGTCGTCTTGAGAATGAGGTTCATGTCATACGGCGCGTCTGTGCCACTGATCGGATCAGCAGCGTCCGCGCCCTTCTGAACAGTCAGCGTGCCTCCGTCGAGGTTCAGGACAGTGCTCGTCGCGGATGACCACGCGTAGCCCAGGCCGATGCCGGCGGCGTACTGCCCTCCGTTGGAGACGACAGTGCCTCCGGAGATGTTTATCGTCGTACCGTCATAGGAGTAGCCGCCGATCCCAGCGCCACGATACGTGCCGTTTGCGGTGACCGTTCCGCCGCTGATATTGATGACTCCGCCGCCGTTACCGTCGCCGGAGCCGATCGCCGCTGCGGACGGTCCTCCTGTGGCGGTAACGACGCCGCCACTGATGTCAATGGTACATCCATCGAAATAGTAAGCGCCGATTCCAGGGCAATTGTTCTTGCCAGTAGCGGTCACCGTGCCGCCACTGATCGCGACGGTAACATGCTCCCCGCCGTAGCCCGTGCCGATACCGGCGCCACTGACTGTGCTGAGGGCAGTCACGGTGCCGCCGCTGATCCGCACGCTGCCATTGCTTCCATAATTACCTGCACCGATGCCAGCGGCGTCTGCTGTACCGGTGGCAGTAATGGTACCACCGTTGATCGTGATATTGCAGTTGTCGCCGCTTCTTCCGCTGCCGATGCCCGCGCCGTCATATCCTCCGGTAGCGGTGATAGTGCCGCCGTCAATGACTATGGTGCCGCCGGAGGTGCCGGCGCTGCAGCCACCTATGCCCGCGCTGCCGTACTTGCCGAGAGCAACGAGCGCGCCGTCTCCGGCGACCTGGCCATCGGTGGTGATCGTTAACGAGGCGCCATCGGCAACCTGGATTCCCGCGCGGTCTTCCCCGCTCCTGAACGTGTTCGCCTTCCCATCCTCGAGGATCAGCGTGACGCTCGATGTGCCCTGGATCTCGAAGGCAGCCAGGCCGTTCACAGCGTTCACGTCGACCCCAACGCCATCCAGGTAGATCTTGTGTGTGCCAGTGACCACCGTCACGGTGTTCGCGGCGCTCGATCCGGTGAGAGCATAGTCGCCCACGTAGGGTGTGATGGCAGCCGCTCCCGCGGGCTGCTTGTAGCCGTCTTCGTAGAGCGCAACGGAACCGACGCTGAGGTCCAGCACAGTGGCTCCCGGCTGGGCGCCGGCCGATCCCGTGGGAATCAAGGCGAGGATCATGCAGGAGATTAACAGGTACGAGAGGCATTGCCGCGAGGGTTTGTGCATGGTCGTTTTCTCCTCCTGGGCGAGCGTCATTTGTTGTGGTTGTTGCGAGCGTCATTCCTGTCCTGCGGCACTTCTTCGATCTCGGGGTCAATATCATGGTCTATGCCTTCAGTTTACCATCTCCAACACAAGCATGGGAAGCTTAGGAAAGGAAACGTATAGTGACTTCATTCAGCGCACTGGAGCGCGTCGACGCCGCGGCTCGGCGCAGGCCGGGCGATATGCGGGGTAGTCATGGGTGAGTGTTTCACTTATGATGGTATTCAGAGGAACCCTGAAAGGGATGGGCGCATGGCTTAATCTGGCGAGCCCAGCTACGCGAGAACAAATCGCCGCATTCAAGGCACAGTCTGGATGGTGAGTGTTCTGAAGATAGTAATAGCCCCAGATTCATTCAAGGAAAGCCTGGATGCCTCCCAGGTTGCGCTATTCATAGAGGAGGGCGTAAGGGAGATCTTCCCCTCGGCTGAGATCGTCAGGGCTCCCCTGGCGGACGGCGGGGAAGGGCTGGCCCGAACCCTCGTGGAGGCCACCGGTGGGAGGATTCTGCATAAAGTCGTCACGGGACCCCTGGGAGAAAAGACGGAGGGCTTTTTCGGCATCCTGGGGGACGGCAAAACCGCCGTCATCGAGACGGCCGCGGCCTCAGGGCTTCCCCTCGTCCCACCAGACAAGAGAAACCCTATGCTTACGACCACTTTTGGCACAGGCGAACTGATCCTGGCCGCCATCAAAGAAGGCTGTCGCAAGATAGTGGTCGGAATCGGCGGCAGCGCCACCAACGACGGCGGAGCGGGTATGGCTCAGGCCCTGGGCGCCAGGCTTCTCGACAAGAAGGGCTGCGACATACATCCAGGAGCACAGGGTTTGCTGGAATTAGATAGAATCGATGTCTCGGGCCTGAAAGGCTTGCTCCATGGAATCGAGGTCTCTGTGGCTTGCGATGTCGACAACCCGCTATACGGACCGAAGGGCGCGGCCGCCGTCTATGGGCCCCAAAAGGGAGCCTCACCCGCCATGATACCCGTGCTGGACGGAGCGCTGCGCCATTATGCCGAGATTATCAAGGACCACTTGGGCAAGGATGTGGCACACATACCCGGAGCCGGCGCGGCCGGCGGTCTGGGGGCGGGATTGGTGGGCTTTTGCGATGCCGTCCTGAAACGTGGTACTGGCCTGGTGCTGGGGATCCTGCAGTTGGAAGCCACGATCGCGTCCGGAGTGGATCTCGTCATCACCGGCGAGGGCGAGATCAACTGGCAGACGGTGTATGGCAAGGCTCCAATCGGGGTGGCCAGCCTGGCCAAGAAACACGACGTGCCAGTCCTGGCCCTGGTCGGGGCCGTCGGGAAAGGCGCGGACCTCGTTTACGAGCATGGTATCGATGCGATCATGCCTATTGTCCCGCGCCCCATCGCCTTGCAGCAGGCCATGGCGGAAGCCCCCGGCCTTTTGAGGGAGGCCGCCGCCAGGGCCATGCGGCTGGTCAGAATCAATCTGAAAACGGCGGAGTAGAGAGGCGCACCCCCTGAGCGGCGATCGAACGATAGCCTAGTAGCGACCCCACCGTTCGTGTTCCTATTCGTGTCCTTCGCTATCACCCTTTCGCGCGATGAGTTCTTTATGCATTCCCGCAGCCAATACCGCCGTCAAAACAACCGTTAGCAGATCTGCGACTGGTTGTGCGTAGATTACACCGCTCAGCCCCATCAATCTGGGGAGAATGAGAATCGCTGGAATGAAGAATACTCCCTGCCGACTGATACTAAGTAGCCCACCCTCTTTCGCCTTGCCGAGTGCCAGAAAAAGCACCGCGTACACTATCTGAAAACCAAAGAAAATGAACACGATCCCGCTGGCTCTCAACGCCTTGCCGCCGATATCGATCACCCTGACATCATCCTTGCTGAACAGTGAGACAATGGCGCTGGGAAACACCATCATGATCAGCCCCAGGATGCCGCAAAACCATGTCGCCCATTTCAGTGAGACCCTGGTTGCCTCATTTAACCTGTCGTATCTTTTGGCTCCATAATTGTATCCCGCGACCGGCTGGAACCCTTTCATGTATCCGAACACAACAAACGTCCCCAGGGCCAATACGCGGGTTACGATCCCCATGGCCGCCACAGCCGAATCACCGTAGTTGCTGGCTGCCGCATTTGTCAATCCCATCGAAGCGCTGGCCAATAATTGAAAGACGAGTGTCGGAATACCGACCTTGAATACCTCCGAATAGATCGTCATGTCGAAGGCGAAGTCGCGGAGAGAAAACCGCAAGTAGCCTTTCTTACGCGAGATATACCATATGTATAGAAGCGACGTAGCCGCCTGGGATATGACCGTAGCAATAGCGGCACCCCGTATTCCTAACCCCAGAGGATAGATGAAAATGGGGTCCAGAATCACATTCAACCCCCCGCCCAGCAGCATTGAAATCATGGTGATCCTGGCTGCGCCCTCGGACGTGATGATGTTGTTCATTGTGATGTTATAGATATTCAATATGGAGCCGGCGATATAGATCGCGGCATATGCCCTGGCGTAGGGTAGTATTGTGTCTGTTGCGCCCAGGGAAACGAGTATGTTGTCAAGAAAACACAGGGAGAACGCGATGGTGATTACCCCGACAATCAGGCTGGAAAACAGTGACGTTGACGCGGTTCTGTTTGCCTGCCTTTCGTTTCCCTCGCCAAGCAGGCGGGATATGTAGGAAGCCGCCCCGCTTCCAAAGACCATGGCCAGCCCCACAATAATCTGGCCTATGGGAAAGGCGATGGACACCGCGCCCATTTGACTTGTGCCAAGCCCTCCCACGAAATATGCATCCACTACATTGTAGAGGGCGCTGACAAGCATACCTATCATGGTCGGCATGCCCAATTTGAATAGTACCTTAGGGATTCTTTCATCCTTCATCATCCTGATTTCCGCGTCGTTGCGATCCATTACGTTCGCTTCCTTTCTATCTTGGTATCCTGTTTTGAGACCTCGGTCATGCAAACCGTATAGGTGCTATACACTCTTGGCAAAAAATTACGACGCGCGTATGATGGCAATATAGTGTATACACGCCTTATTCGCCTTCGCTCTTGCTTTCATAAATCATCCATCCTATTGTTGAGCACATCCAGAAACTCCCTCAGAAACGCTATTTTATCCTCGGAGGCGTCCTTCAGGATTTCACTGACAAGGTCGTCAAACTCTTGATGTAGCTTTTCGTGATTGGCATAGGCCGTTTCGCCTTTAGGGGTCAGCCTTAAAACCAGCCTGGATAAATTGCGCGGGTCTGTATCCTTGATAATCATACCCTTCTTTTGAAGCCTCATAATAATCTGCGAGACAGCTCCTTTTGTGACTCCCAGCAAATCGGCAAGTCCGGTTACATGAATGCCCTCACTCTCCTTGATCGATTTAATCATGTGAATTTCCGCTTCAAAGAGCTGTTGGTCCGTATCATAATAGCGGGTCTTCTTGTCAATCTCAAACAGCTTCCATACTACGCGCAAGAGCGTATAGCTGATTCTTGCCTTGTTTTTTACACCCTTGATCATCATGTTAATGAGTATATAGCACCTATACACTTTTGTCAATAGATGGATGGCGCTGCAATCAAATGACCGACTCCTTTGGGAGTCGGTTCTGTGCCCTCAGGTCGGGTGCCTTGTTCATCTTAAGGCCTTGAGACTTGCCGCATAGGTGTATGGAATAAGAGAGTTCATCTTAGTGGCCGCGTACGCATCCTCGGCGTGAGTCACGTCCGTCATGGTCTTCGCAGTAGAACTGCGGAATCTCTTACAGACATCTTCAAGAACCTTTAATTCATCGGGCGAAAACATGGTACTATCAAACTCAGTCTTTGCTACAATGTTCTCTCCTTCGTAACTACCTCCGTAAGGCTCAATCTCAATAGCACCAGTGTCCTTCAGGTAGGCCAAGAGCCAATCGTGCGAAGCCGGAATCGGGCCGAACAGGTTGTGGCAGTATACAGTGCCTGTTATCGATCTGCCCGATCGCTTGACCGATAGAAAATCGGCGAACCAGAGCAGTTTGAGCATCTTCGACTTCGCAACGGCTCCCTTACACTTCTGGGCAAAAAAGGCCACAACGTTAGTCAGTTTGTCTATGTCAAAAGATGTGTTCCCTCTGTAGATCCCTTGGTCAACTGAAGAGTAGCGCTCCTCAATGAACGCCAGCAGGTGGTCAACGGCCACTCCTCTCCGCGGTGAGTCATTTAATGCCTTTAGCGACTCAGATACCCGTCTTGCCTCCAAACGATTCAGGCTCGGCTTGCAAGACTGGATCAGGTCTCTCGCGTACGATGGGTCATCCCGAAAACGCTTAATCTGTTCGTTATGCGCAACGCTTGCGATGGCTCCTCCCTCGTATCGCGCTACAGTAGATGGACTCCACCCAAGAACAGCAGCCAGTCCTCTTTGAGACAGTCCGTATTTCGCTCTAATCTCCCCAATCTCATCCGGCCCCAGAATTCCCTCGATTCTCCTGTATTCTGAATAAGCCCTCAACAGATTGCGCTCATCAGTCTCTCCATCGTAGATAGCATTACCACGCTCGGTGCACATCAGTAGATCCGCGACAATGGCGATGCTCTTGCCCTTTACTTGATAATTCATAAGGCGTGAATCCGCCACGACGCTAGTCTCACGTCCACACCCTGGACAATAGCGCGTCATCTTTCCGCATCCCCTCAATCCATACGACGGTACGGCAGACTCCGAAAGTAGACGGGCAACATCTCTCCTGTTCTTTTCTCTGGGAATGATGACAAACTTCTTGGGATCAGATATGGTCCGCCTTACCTGCCAATGTACCGCACGTGACACGTTTATGCTATCAATTCATAGCAATTTTCCGTGTTACGAGCGTGAGCAGCGCGAGTATACGTGCAGGAATCCGGGAGGGAACACATCGAATCATGCAAACCACAGGGGGAGATTATCATGGCCGGATTCATTGAATTCATAAGAAAACAAGGGGTCGTGGGACTGGCTGTCGGGTTCATTCTCGGCGGCGCTGTGTCCAAGGTCGTTGCCTCTCTAGTAGAGGACATCATCAATCCCATTATCGGCCTCGTACTCGGCAGGGCGGGCGACCTTTCCACAGCCTACATCGCCATAGGTTCAGCGAAGATCATGTGGGGAAATTTCGCCAGCGTATTGATAGATTTCATGATTATTTCGGCTGTAGTCTACTATGTCTTCAAGATGCTCGGAGCGGAGAAGCTGGACAAGAAAGCCTGAGTGATAGAGGTGAGACGGCGTCAGCCCGGTTTCCGCGAGTTGAGTCGCGCACTGGCGATCGCGATCGCCCTGACGGGAATCATCTTCCCCGTCCCGGGGCGCGCCTGCGCTCATCCGGACGATTCACCGGGCGAGACTGTCTGTGAACTGGTGTTTGCGCCCGATGAGTACGAGGTCTTTTTCAACGGGGACCCCGTGGCAATGGACTCAGCCCCGTATATCGAACAGAACGCCATGATGGTTCCGTTCAGGCTTATCGGCGAGGCCCTGGGGGCCTCGATCGGCTGGGACCCCGCGACGAGAGAGGTATCGTTTCGACGCCCGTCCGACGGCAAGTGCATCGTTCTGAGGACCGGCGACACCAGCGCGGTCGTGGACGGAAAGATCACAACCATGAACGTCCCTCCCGCTATTCGCGACGGGAGAACGTTCGTCCCGCTCAGGTTCGTGTCGGAGAACATGGACGCCACGGTTTCCTGGGACGGGGTTAAGCGCACGGCCAGCGTGTTATACTCGTCCCCTTCAGCGTGTATCGAATCCGATGGAATACGAGTCCTCCGGCCGCTTCCGCAGGCCGTGTGCTGGCCTGTGGGCGTGCGAACGGCCAAGATAGTCATCGATGTCACGAACCTGCGGAATGAAACCGCTCTCCTCGCGTTCAAGCCGGAGGCTGAAACGCACGTCGATGGATGGCTCGTGATCGTGCATCCACAGGGCTCGAACCTCTACCTCAAACCCGGGGAGACGGGTAGGATCCTGGCGACCGTGGAGCCCGGGCCCCTGGATCCAGGGCAGAAGCGGATCGACGGCGCGCGGCTCGAACTTCCGGTAACCATCACAGATCACGATCGTCTCATTGCGACGGTGAATGCCCAGGTGATCTTCAGAGACAAGGAGGACCTCCAGCGGACATGCGTAATCCGGGGCAAGATCGCGGACATAAGTGGAAAGCCGGTCGGGGACGCCCATGTGATCGCCCATCTGTGGAACGAAATGGGCCGGTACGAGTGCGCGTCCGATGCGGCTGGCGGATACCGGGCACTCCTGCCACCCGCTAGCGCGCTCCACGCGAAGAAACTGGTTCTTTCCGTTGACGCTCCGGGCTACGAGTATGTTTCGACGGTGATCGATTACCCATTGGGTCAGCGCGAGATCGTGCAAGATATCGCCCTCATCAAAGCCGCCAAGGGGCCACCCTTCGCCCTCGAAAAGGAAGTAGATACCGGCTTCGGCGTGTGGCGGTTCGACGGCAGCCGTGACGGCAGGTACATCGTCTCGAGCCCCGGGGTGCATGCGGACGTTCCCAGAAGCCCCGCGATGAACACCCATCTGTTCGACCCTTTCGGTAATGTGATCTGGTCGAGAGACGTCGGCGACCAGGCATGGGGGGTTTCATGCTCCCAAGATGGAGGATTACTCGCGTTCGGGGGCCTGAATAGGCGCGCAATCGTACTCGACAGGTCGGGAGAGACAGTGCTGGACTATCCGCTGGACTATTGCGGGGAATCGAGGGAGGTAAGGCTTTCCGACGACGGTTCCCGCCTGGGCATAGGCACGGTCTCGGGAAGATTCCTGCTCGTAGATACTCGGACGGGCAATTTGTTGTGGTCATATATGACATACGGCCAGGTCAGAGGGATTGCTTTCCGGGGGAATAGGGTATTCGTGGGCGCGGGCGACAACAACCTGTATGCTTTCACGCTGTCCGGCACCCTGCTCTGGAAGAGACCCATAGTGGCATTCCCCCTATTCCTCGGAGCGGCCGAAGACGGCTCGCTGATAGTGGCGTCGGGGAAGAGCCAGGAGGCAATCGCGTACGATTGGGACGGGAACCTCCTCTGGAGGCGGGCCCTGGACCACAATATCACGTCCGGCGCGGTGGCGCGTGAAGGCTCGATCATAGTCCTGTACTCCGTTAGCGGCAACCTGTGGGCGTTCGACAGGAAGGGCGGTCTGATATTCAGGAGGCACATGGGCCGGTTCGTCCACAACGGCGTCGCGATATCCCCGGGTGGCGGCTACATCGCCGTCGGGACCGATACCGGCGTGTACTTGCTCAACCGGAATGGCACAGTTGTTTGGAGCCACTCCAGGGTGGGCCCGAAAGGCGAGGTGGGCGGCCCGCACGGGGCTAATGCACTGTGGCTGGCACCGGACCTCTCCGCGCTGATCGTGGGATACGAGGATGGCGCGGTCGAGGCATTCAGATCCTCAATAGCAATAGAGGGACCACGCCCCTGAATCAAACTGTGGACGTGGTCCCCCAATCTCTACTCAGATTATTCCTCGAATCTACTTGGACAATAGATTGAACAGCACTTGCGCCATCTGCGCCCTCGTCGACGTCTCCGCCGGCAAGAGCATCCCATCGCTTCCACGGACTGTCCCCGTCTCGGCGAACAGGCTCATCGCCGCCCGCGCCCACGGCGCTATGGAGGCCGAGTCACCGAAAGCCGACAGGGGCTTGCCCGCAGCGCCTTCAGGCAGTTCGTCGATCGCCTTCAGGGCGTTGTACAGCAGCGTGAACATCTCCTGGCGGGTGATCGCCCTTTCCGGCGCGTACTTGTTGTCACCCACACCCGCCGATATGCCCAGCTTCTTGGCGGTGGCCAGGTATCCGGTATAGTAGGTGTTGCCCGCGTCCGCGAAGTTATCCGACGGATTCTGGATGGGATCGAAACCGTACGCCCTGAGCATCATGACCACGTACTGTCCCCGAGTGAGCGTGGCATTCGGACTGTAGTTGCCCCCGCCCGTCCCCGTTGTGATGCCTCTGGCCGCTATGAAGTCCACGGCGCCCTCGTACCACGAGCCGGCCGGGACGTCCACGAACGCCACCTTGCTGTAACCGACTGCGTACTTGGAGAAGTGAGTCACGGTGAAGTCCACCGTCCCTGTCTCCGCCACGTACCTGCCCCTGACCGTCTTGAGGCTGCCGTCGTCGCCGATGTAGTACACGATGACGGAACTCGCCTCTTCGCCCGCCTTCAAGGTGTAAGGTACACTGATCTCCGCTTTGCCGCCGCCGAACGAGGATATCCCCGTGGCGCCGGCCTTGACGGAGAAGTCGTACACCGGCCTGTCGCCCACCTTTTCCCGAACGTCCGCTCCGAGTGTGGCGACGTCCACCTTGCCCATGCCTATGCTCACGTTCCCCGAATCCGCGGCGCCGCTGATCGACTCCACGGCCTTGGCGTCGAACGTGATGGTGCCAAGCGGTGTCCCTACCCGAACGTCCGCCTGCGTCGTCGAGGCAACATCGTTGAACGCCTGCCGGGCGATTTCCGTCCGCACCGACGTCGCGCCCGCGGGCGACGTCACGTTGACCTCTACGATCGCCTTGCGCCCGTCCGCCTCGGCCTGTTTGGCCTTGGATACCATGTCGGTCATCACGCTGGAAGCGATCGAGGCCGACGCCGCGCCGGCGCCTCCTGTCGCGGTTGCCTCCACACTGGCGGTGAGGGTCGTCGTGTCACCCTTTGTCGACGTCGCCGCGCCAGGAGTCGTTGTCGTTGTGACAGTCCCACTGCCGCCGCCGCCACCGACCGCCGATATGGCGCTCGTGGATGCTACACTGCGCGAACCCGTCGCGTCGGTGGACGTCGCGGTGACGATGATGTACCTGCCCACGTCGTCCTGGACGGCCGTGTACGTCCCACCGACCCCAAGCAGCGTGTCCGTCCCAGCGTCGAACGTCTTGTCGCTCGAGCGATACCATTTGAATGTAATGCCGGTCGCCGGATTCAGCGTTCCGGCTCCAGCCGTGAGCTGCTGCCCCGACTGCAGCGTGCCCGTAATCGTGGGCGTCCCCGCCAGCGCCGGCAACGGCGCCGCCTCGACCAGCACGGCGCACTGCGCCGTGAGCCCATTGACCGTCCTTGCGGTGATTGTGGCCGTTCCCTCGGCCTTTGCGGTGACCACCCCGGTGCCGGATACCTCGGCAACGGCTGTCTTGTCGCTGCTGAACGTCACGCTCTTGTCTGTCGCGTTCGCCGGCAGCACCGTGGCCGTCAGAGCGACGCTCTCGCCGACTTTCACGTTGGCGCCAATCTTATCGAGAGTCACGCTCGTGACCGCGATCTTTCCGTCCTTGTAGTCCGCCACCGCGATATCGCCGGTGAACGTCTTCTTCGTACCCGCCTGCGACGCGAATTTCTCGCTCAGGCCGGTGACCTTCACAGTGTAGCTGCCGGAGCTCATCGCAGCGTTAGTGTACACCAGATTACGGCCCGAGACCTCCACCGTTCCGCCCGCTACCGTCGCGTTGAGGCTGTCCTTGACGACAACCTTCGAGGCAACGTCCGTCGCATCGATCTGCTTGTTGAACTCTATTGTGATGTTGCCCTGGTCCGACGTCACCTTCGTGTAGCCCATGTTCGCGGTGCTGTACATCCCCAGGTTCACGTCCGTCCTGGGCGGGGGTATGACTATGGACTTGTTGGTGACTACGTTGTCGTCCTTCTCGGTGACATACTCCTCATACCCGGCCTTTCGACCGATCACCCGGTATTCGCCCGCGGGAACCATCCAGCCGTACTTGCCCTCGCTGTCGGTCGTCTGCGGGTTATCCTGCCCGTAGGCCGCGGCATCCCACTTCTGCCAGACCCCGCCGTCCTTTATCTCGCAGGTAACTT
>JAHDPS010000119.1 GCA_018434225.1 Bacillota bacterium | reverse complement strand
GAGGTAAGGGCTTGACAGGTGCTTTGGCTTGCTATATGCTTACGGTAAGACGGCAAAGCGTAAGCATAGCAGCAGCGGAGGCCCAAAGTGACCAACAAGCTCCCCGACGTGATGACTGAGCAAGAGTGGCAGGCGTTTATAGGGCAGTTCAATACGAAGGCCCCGACCGGCCTGCGCAACGCGGCGATGTTCACCCTCATGCGTGACGCGGGGCTCCGCACCTGTGAAGTGATCGGCCTGCAGCGTCGTGATATTCGTCAAGACGTGCTGGACGGACGCCCGGTAACGGTGTTGACCCTGCAGGTGACGAAGGGCGGCAAACACCGGAATGTGTACCTGTCTGACCGGGCCACCCTGCTGCTGAATTCGTGGCTGGCGGTGCGGGAACAGCGGGGGATCGGCAAGGTCAAGACCGTGTTCACAACCCTGCGGGGCGAGCCGGTGAAGGACTCTTACCTGCGGGAGGTGGCGGCCCGCAAGGGGGCGGCAGCGGGGATCACTTGGCGCGTCCACCCTCATGCTCTGCGGCACACCTTTGCCACCGAACTGCTTGACGAAACAGGTAACCTGGCGCTGGTGCAAGACGCCCTGGGGCACAGCCGGCCAGAGACAACCCGCGTATATGCGAAGGTGAAGAACACGACTTTGGCGCGGGCGATGGCCAAGCCCTCCCCGGTGACAGCCGACGAACAGAAGGTGGCGGCGCTGGTGGCGGTGGGGTTCACCCCGGAGCAGGCCCAGGCGCTGCTGCTGGCGCTGCCGGCGAAGCAGTAATGCTACAGGCCGCCTGTGGGCAAAGCAGGGGCTTAGAGAGAAACCTCGCGAAGGCGCAACCGGCGACAGGCGGTCTCGGATACCTTATGGACAACCTATGACTGGGGATAGCCCCATGGAAGGCCCCATGAACTACACAATCAAGGAAGCAGCGGAGGCCCTGGGGCTATCTAAGCGCACCCTGCAACGGCGCATAATAGCGGGGGAACTGACCGCTAAGCTGGCCCAGCGGGGCAAACAGCTAGTGCGGGTTATTGACGGGGTAGACCTGGCCACCTTCGCCCAGGCGGAGGGCTATACCCTGGCGACACCCCCACCCCCCGAACCTGTGACAATCTTCGACACAGGAGCCCCGTTGTCATATGACAACCCTGCGACACCCTGCCCCGACTGTCTGGCGGCCAAAGCAGCGGCAGCCGGCCAAGAGCGGCTTATCGCACACCTGCAAGCGGAGGTTCAATTCCTGCGGGAACAGGTTGCCGCGTTGACAATCAAGGCCCTGCCGGGTGACCGGGGAGGCTGGTGGGAGAGGTTGACCGGGAGGCGCAAGGCATGACCCTGTGGGGGCAGCCGTCACCCTGCAAAGGGGTAGCCCACCTGTGGGCAAAGCAGGGGCTTAGAGAGAAACCTCGCGAAGGGAGCATATCATGGTAATTCGACTTCACAATGACAGCGGCGACACAACAAAAATTCGGGTGCCCCAGGTGCCGGTGGTACTATCTACAAAGCAATACCTGCGCGTGAAGAAGGAACTCAACAATAACCTGTCGGGGCTGACCGCGATCGGCCCCGACGGAAGGCCGGCAGTGATCATGCCGGGGGTGGCAACGCCGGGAGGGGTGGCAGCCCCGACGCTGCTTTTGCCCGGCCCCTTTTATGCTTGTGAATATTGCGGCGTACAAGGGCAAGACACCCTGGGGAGAGGCCAGCGCCGGAAGTGGTGCAGCGATGCTTGCAGGATGAAGGTGCAACGGCGCAGGGGGTGGGCGGCGAAGAAGGCAGCGTGGGCTGATTGGAATAGGGAGAGAGGTCTGAAAACGACTTAAAGGGCCGCGCTTTTTTAAGGCGTTCGCCTAAAATTGCTTGACAGGCTGAACCGAAGATTTATACTACCTGAAACCCGCACCTGGGGAGGGGCGGCAACCATAGGGAGACTCGAGATGATCACAGCTTAGGAGGAAGTAATGAAAACTGAAAACGAAATGCCCACCGCTGGAACGGTGGGCACGCAGGAGAGACTAGGGAACGACAGTACCCCAAGTCTACCCTCGCCCGCGCAGATTGTCAATACCCTGCCCGCTGACTTGGCGGCTCACCCCGCGTGGTTGGTGTGGCGGCGGGAAGAGCGTGCCGGCAAGACCACTAAGATTCCCTACCAACCCCGCGAGGGGGACCGCAAGGCCAAGACGAACGAGTCTAAGACCTGGGGCTCATTCGCCGACGCCTGCGCCCAGGTTCACCGATTCGACGGGCTGGGGGTAATCCTGCGAGAGGGGCTGGTGGGCGTTGACCTCGACCACGTGGTGGACCCGGCGACGGGCAACCTCTCGCCCATGGCGAGGGAGATTGTTGACCTACTAGATTCCTACACGGAGTTCTCGCCCAGCGGCACAGGCTTGCATATCCTGTGCCGGGGCGATCTGCCGGCGGGAAAGCGGCGGCGGGGGCAGGTGGAGGCCTACGATGAATCGTCGCCGCGATTCTTTACGGTGACCGGGCAGCCCCTCCCGGGCAGCCCCTCGGATGTAGCTCAGCGCACCGTGGAACTAGCGGCCTTCCACAAGGCCTACCTCGCCGACCCGCAGCCCCAGGCTCCGCCGGCCACCCCGAAGAATAGTTCGTCCAGCCCCACCAAGGCGAGTGACGAAGAGCGGCTGGCCGCAGCCTTTGCGGCGGCCAACGGGGCCGAGACTCGCCGGCTGTTCAACGAACCCGGCGGCGATGGTGGCAGCGAGGGTGACGCGGCCCTGGCACACCGGCTGGCGTTCTTTTCCGACGGCGATCCGGCGACCCTCGATCGGCTGCTGAGGGCGTCCAGCCGGGTGCGGGCGAAGTGGGATAGTCCCCGGCCCGGCGGGAGCTGGTTGGCTTGCGAGGTGGCGCGGGCGATCGCGGCCTGCGGGGGCGAGTTCTGGAAACCCCGACGCCAGAAAAAACGCGCTGCCGACGTGGTCGCCACCGTGGCGAGTGGTCTCAACTCCGGCGCGCTGTCGCCACGTTCCGCACCGGGCACCGGGCCGGATGACCCCGACCCCGGCGATGACCTGCTGCAATTCAACACGACGGACGCGGGCAACGGCGAGGCATTCGCGCACCTGTTCGGCGATGACCTTCGCTTCGACTGGACCCGCGAGAGGTGGCTTCGGTGGGCGGGGCACCTGTGGGCTCCTGCCGACTACGGCCACCTGACCGAACTCACCAAGACGGCCGCGCGGCGCAGATACATGCAGGCGTCACACGCAGGCGACCGCGGCGAGCAGCAACGCAAGCACGCATTCCGCAGTGAGGCGCGCGGGCGCGTAGAGGCCGCGCTGTTCTTCGCTCGTGCCGAGGACCCCATAACCGACCCCGGCGACGGGTGGGACGTTGACCCCTGGCTGATTGGCTGTGCCAACGGCGTCTTCGACATCCGCACCGGCGAGTTTCGCGCGGGCCGGCGCGATGACCGACTGACCATGCAGGCGGGTGTGTCATTCGACCCCGCTGCCGAGTGTCCCCTGTGGCATTCATTCCTGCGCGACGTGTTCAACGGCGACCGCGAGCTTATCGACTACGTCCACCGGGCAATCGGGTATTCGCTCACCGGCTCCGTTCGCGATGACTGCTTCTTCGTGTGCTACGGCTCCGGCGCGAATGGCAAGAGCGTGTTCTCCGAGGTTCTCCGGATCGCGTTCGGCGACTACGGCCACCATGCGCCCTTTGACCTTTTCGACTACTCGTGCCGCAACCAACACCCGCAAGGGCTTGCCCTGTTGGAGGGCCGCCGGTTCGTGACGGCGCTGGAGGCTGCACCGGGCGCGAGGCTGAACGAGCAGCGAGTGAAGTCACTCGCCGGCGGCGACCCCATAACGGCGCACGTGGTGCGCGAGAACGACCGGGCCTTCACCTGCACGTCTCACCTGTGGCTGTTGGTCAACCATAGACCCCGCGTGCTGGATGACTCCCCGGGCTTCTGGCGCAAGGCGCGCATGATACCCTTCAACCGGCGCTTCGTGCCGCAGGAGCAGATAGACCGCAACCCCGAGCTGCGCGATGACCTCGGCGTGTTGCCTGCTGACGAGAAGCTGCGACCCCGGCTCCTGTCGGAGGCCGCTGGCATTCTGCGGTGGGCTGCAGAGGGCGCGCACCTATGGGCAACCGAGGGCATTCAGACACCCGCGTGTGTTGTCGCGGGCTCCGAGGCGTGGCGCGACGAGGCCGACCCCATCGGCGAGTTTCTCCGCTGCTTCTGCGTCACCGGGCCGGACCTGCGAACCCCGGCGGGGGCGCTGTGGGCGGCATACGAAATGTTCGTCACACACGAAGGGGTTCCGGCGCGCGAGCGTTTAACTAACACGGCCTTCGGGCGGCTGATGGGGGCGCGTTTCAACCGCGTTCGGGCGCAGTGGGGCGGCAAGCTGCAACGAATGTATACAGGCGTGGCGCTGCGCGCTGACAAAGAGGCCGAAGAATGAAACGCTATGCTGTGCGCTATTCATCCGGCGAGTGGCGCTATTCCGGCCACCGGCGCAGGCGAATAGTGGCGCGTCGTGTGACGGGTTGACAGGTTGGGGGGTCGTTTCTACCTTAACGGCCCTGCTATATTGCCTCGCGTGGATTAACCCGAAAACGCGTCACAACCTGTCAAACCCGTCAATGCAGGAAGTGGTACGGAACGGATGGACGAAAACGACCGAGGCGGATACCATGACAACACGAAAACGGCGCAAGGCAGAACGACCTGCGCGCAGGCGTGTGGCAGAGCCGCCGAAGTGGCTTGAAAACGGGCCGTGCCCGCACTGCGAACACGACAACCCAATGCCGCCGGGACAACGCTGCCCCTCTAATTGTACCCTGTGTTAGAGAAAGGAGAATCGCAGATGAGCAATACCCCGATGGACGTACCCGGTGCCCTCCTGGCCATGTGGCGGAAGAAGGCCGTCAATGTGCAGCAGGCCCTGCAGTTAGTGCAGCAGATAGAGGGGATCATACAGACGACCTGCGATGACGCCCTCCCCAGTGTGCAGGAATTATGGAAGGTCCTGCTGGTGGAGCAGCAGCAGATAAACGACCATGAGCAGGCCGCCTTAAAGGCCGAAGTTAATCGTTTTGCTCATTACACAAAGCCGACAGCAAACGGGACAAACGGCTGATGTTTGCGAGGTGCGGGGGGGTAAACTCGCCTCCCAGGTTCCTCCTCAAACCTGGGGCACAGGCAGCCTCAAGCCCTCCCCGCACCTCGCGCCAACACGCAGAAAGGAATGAAGAAAATGACAGATTCGACACGGCAGCATGATGCACAATTGGCGCGGATTGACGCCCAGCTTGAGCGGCTAAACGAATTGACAGCGGAACTACGCAACAAACAGCGGAGCCCGGCTGCCCGGCCACCGGCTAACTATGAATCGCGGTATCAACAGTGGCTGACTAAGCGGGGTGTCCCCAGTAACAGCCCGTTACGGAAGGTGCCGAAATGAGAGACGAACACGGCAGGTTCCTGCCGGGCAACCCTGGCGGGCCGGGTAATCCCTATGGGCAGCAGACAGCGGCCCTCCGATCGGCGCTTTACGGGGCGGTGACACCGGAGGATATAGAGGCGGTGGCCCGCCGGCTGGTGGCTCTGGCTCTGGGGGGCGACGTGGCAGCGGCGCGGCTCCTGTTTGACAGGGGTCTGGGCCGCGATGACCAAAGGGTATTGTTAGGGCGGGCGGGCCCCGATCCGGTGCTGGTGACCCCCGAGCAGATCGCGCTGATGATGGCCCGAGAAAGAGAGGCAACCTGATGGCAAAGCAGATTGACTTGGCCGGCCTGGCGGAGCGCCGGGCGGCGATCGTGACGGCGGCGGCGGCGGCAGCGGAGGCGGTGACGGCAGCTTTGGCGGCGGTGGAAGTGGCCCCGGCGAAGGAATTAGCAGGGCACCTGTCGGCCCTGGCGGCGGCCCAGCAGCAGCAGGCGGCTTGTGGGCTGTCCCTGGGGCACTTGGCCGAGGTGGAAGAGCGGTTGCAGGCGGAGGCGCGGCAGGGGGCGGCACAAGAGGCCCTGGTGGCTTTGACGGAGGCGCGGCAGGCGCTGGCCCCGTGGAAGGCGAAAATCGCTGACCTGCAGGCCCAGGGGCGGCGGGCCAAAGACCCGGTGACGGCAGCTGAGATCGCTTTGGAGCTGGCGAAGGCGGAGGCAGCGGCGACTCCGTTGGCCCAGGCGGTGACGCAGGCGCAATTCAATCACCAGCGCCTGGTGGCTCTGGCCCAGCGGGCCCCGGCAGCGGTGGCATAGGCCCACCGGGGGCGAAGATGAAGTGGGCAAGGGGATTCCTTGCCAGAATGGGGCTGTAGCACCATGACAATCCTGATTGCAGTAGACGGCGGCGAGGGTATCACGCTCACGGACGAACACGCGGCAAGCAGCTACGGGGCCCTTGTCCTCGTGGATGACCAGGGCAACGCACACGGACCTGGGGACCCGGCGACTGACGGCACCGGCGGGACGTGTGCCGAGCAGGTGCGGCGGCTGATTGCCGAGGGTGACGTGATCGGCAGGCTGAGGGTGTTTGCGGGCGGCTGAAACAGCGGTGGCATAGGCCCACCGGG
>JAHDPS010000273.1 GCA_018434225.1 Bacillota bacterium | reverse complement strand
ACACGCTCATGCTGGAAAACACGCGACGGCCCTCGGGGACGTGAGACACCCCTTGCTCGACGATTTGATGGGCGGGCGTGTCCTTGATGGACTTCCCCCCGAACACGATGTCGCCGGATTTCGCCCTGAGAAGGCCCGAGATGGTCTTGAGGCAGGTGCTCTTCCCCGCGCCGTTGGCTCCGATGAGGGTAACTATCTCGCCTTCGTCAACCCTCACCGAAATCCCTTTCAACGCGTGGATGGCCCCATAGTAGACGTTCAGGTCTTTGATCTCAAGCATCGTGGACCTCCTCTCCGAGATAGGCCTCGATGACTCTGGGGTTGCGCTTTATCTCGCTGGGGGCTCCCTCCGCAATCGTCAGGCCGTAGTCGAGAACCTGGATCTTCTGGCACACCCCCATCACGACCTCCATGTGATGCTCGATGAGGAGTATAGTGAGATCAAATTCCTTGTTGATCCACTTGATGAGCCCCATCAACTCCTGGGACTCCTGGGGATTCATCCCGGCGGCCGGCTCGTCGAGTAGCAATACCTTGGGACCGGTGGCAAGCGCTCGGGCGATCTCGAGCCGCCTCTGCTCCCCGTACGGGAGGCTGGACGCCGGCGCTTTTTTCCTATCCTTCAGCCGGAATAGGTCGAGCAGCTCCTCCGCCCGCGCGGTTATCCGGTCTTCCTCCCTGTAGTACCTGGGCAACCGGAATACCGACTCCAGCACGTTGCACTTCGAATTCAGGTTCAGGGAGATCTTCACGTTGTCCACAACAGTGAGCCCCTTGAACAGCCTGATGTTCTGGAAGGTCCTGGACATGCCGCAGGCCGCGATCTGATGTGGTTTGAGCCCGATGACGGGCCTACCGTCCAGCGTGATCTGGCCCTTGTCAGGCCGGTATACTCCGGTGAGCATGTTGAAGACGGTGGTCTTGCCCGCACCGTTGGGTCCGATGAGGCCCCTCAGGTCACCCTTCTCCAACTTCATGGTGAACCCGGAGACCGCCCGCAATCCGCCGAAGTTGATTTCCAGGTCGCTGATGTCAAGTAAGGCCATGCTCACCACTCCCAGCCTCCGACCGGCCCTTTGACAGCACGAGGTGTTTGAATATGCCCAGGCTGAATTCCTTCCCGCCGAGCAACCCCTGCGGCCGAGTCAACATAATAATGATCAGGCAGATTGCGTATATGAGCATCCTGAGTTCGAGGAATCTCCTCAGGATCTCGTTGAACACAGTAAGGAACACCGCAGCCACCACGGATCCGGTAAGGCTTCCCATTCCGCCCACGACCACCATGACAAGGTAATCGATGGATTTCATGAAGTCGTAGGACGCGGGGTGAAGCAGCTGCAGAAAATGGCCGTGTAGTCCGCCGGCCAGACCCGCGAATCCCGCGCCAATGCAGAAGGCCATGACCTTGTATTTTGTGGTATTGATGCCCATAGCCTCCGCGGCCACCTCATCCTCGCGTACTGAGACGCAAGCCCGCCCGTGGGTGGACCAGATGAAGTTGGCGATCGCCAGGACCGACAGCGCGGCGAGAACGTATGCCCAACCGAACGATGTGTACTTTGTGATGCCCATGACCCCCCGCGGGCCCTCCAGGAACTTGAGGCCGACCTGATCGGAGGCTATGATGACCATCCTGATGATCTCGCCGAATCCAAGCGTGGCGATAGCCAGGTAGTCCCCTCTCAGCCGCAGGGTCGGTAGGCCGACCAGCACTCCGGCGGCGGCGGCGCCGAAAGCGCCCACAACAATCGCCGGGATGAATGACCAGTGGCTGAACTTCGTCAGCGAACCGGCCACGTAGGAGCCAACGGCCATGAATCCGGCATGGCCGAGCGAGAACTGTCCCGTGAAGCCGTTGATGAGGTTCAGGCTCGCCGCGAGTATCACGTTCATGCATGATAGGGTGAGAACGTACATGTAGTAGGCGTTCTTCCCGAATGCGGCCAGCACCAACTGGTACAGTACGACCAGCGCGGCCGCGGGTGCCACGAACGTGCGCACGAATCCCGAAACCATTGAGGATCCTCCGTTTGCCTTTGGCATGTCCGTCTCACCTACACTTTCTCACTGGCATGCTTGCCGAGCAGGCCTGAAGGTTTGACTAGCAGGACAACGATCAGTATGACAAACGCCACCGCGTCCTTGAACGCCGAGTTGATGAAATGGACGGCCATGACCTCCGCGAGGCCCATGAACAGACCTCCAAGGGCTGCCCCGGGGATGATTCCGATTCCGCCGAGAACCGCCGAGACGAAGGCCTTGAGGCCGGCCATTTGGCCCATGCAAGGGTCGATCCTCGGGTAGGCTATGCCCACCAGCACGCCTCCCGCGGCAGCAAGCGCAGAGCCCAGAGCGAACGTCATGCTGATCACGCGGTCAACGTTCACTCCCATGAGCTGCGCGCAGTCCTTGTCGAGCGACACGGCCCTCATGGCCTTGCCGGGTTTGGTCTTCTGGACCACCCACTGAAGGAGAATGACCAGAAAGACCGCCACGATTGGGACGAATACCTGGACGTTTGACAGGGTCAATCCACCGATTTCCCACGTCACGCGGGTTATGAGATCCGGGAACGCCAAAAAGTTGGGGCTGATGAATTTCCTGACCGCATTCTGCAGAAAAAGCGAAACGCCTATTGCCGTGGTGAGCGAGGCAATCCTGGGCGCGTAACGCAGCGGCCTATATGCAAGCTTCTCGACGATCATGCCCAACGCAGCCGCACCTACCATGGCGGCGATTAGTGCGGGAATGAACTGTGGCCCCATTACGAGCGCAATGCTGTAACCGATATACGCGCCCACCATGTAGACGTCACCGTGAGCGAAGTTGATCAGCCTCACGATGCCGTACACCATGGTGTAACCCAGCGCGATAAGAGCATAGATACAGCCCAGGGAGACTCCGTTGATTAGTTGCTGGACGAACTGGACCAAGTTCTCTCACTCCCAGGCGGAATTTCGCATTGACTTGGGGGGGCCCCAAAAGGGACCGCCCCCAACCTAGCAGGTACTGAACAGCCAAGCACTATGGGTTGACGATGGCCTCGAACGCGAATTTTCCGCCCTGGACTTTGAGGATGGTAGCGCTCTTGATCGGGTTGCGAGTGGCCGGATCGATCGTGATATTACCGGAAACCGCCTTGAAGTCCTTCGTCTGGTGCAGGGCGTCCTTGATGGCAGTGGAGTCGATCTTGCCCGCCCTCTTCATGCCGTCGACGAGGATCATCGTGGCGTCATAGGCCAGAGCCGCCAGAGCGTCGGGGTCTGCCTTGTATGCAGCCGTGTACGCCGCAAGGAACTCGACGGCCTCGGGGTTCTTGGCGTCCTTCGAGTAGTGGTTCGAGAAGTAGCCACCCTCGATTGCCGGGCCGCCGATCTTGGTAAGGTCGGCAGAATCCCAACCATCGCCGCCGAGCAGGGCGGCCTTGATGCCCATTTCGCGCGCCTGCTTGGCTATGAGACCGACCGTGTTATAGTAGTCGGATAGGTACAGTACCTCGGGGTTCTTCGCCTTAATCTTCGTGAGCTGGGGCTTGAAGTCCTGGTCGCCGACATTGTAGGTCTGGTACTCGACGATCTTGCCGCCGAGCTTCTCGAAGTTCTTCTTGAATTCTTCCGCGAGGCCCTTCGTATAGTCGTTCGTCACGTCGAAAAGGCACGCGGCGGACTTGGCCTTCAGGTTCTCGAAGGCGAACTTGGCGCCGACCGCGCCCTGGAACGGGTCGATGAAGCATGCCCGGAACACATAGTCGCCGACCTGCGTGACCTTCTCATTGGTCGACGTGCCGCTGATCATGACGACCTTGTTCGCCTGCGCGATCGGGGCTCCGGCAAGCGTACACTTGGAGGCGACGGATCCGACAACGGCGACGACCTTGTCCTGGGTAATAAGCTTCTGAACAGCGGCGGCGGTCTCGGTGGGCTGGTTCTTGTCATCTTCCATCACGAGGACGATCTTCTTGCCCAGCACGCCACCCTTGTCGTTTACCTGCTTCACCGCGAGCTCAGCGCCGTTTTTGGTGCTGGCTCCGAAGGTGGCGACGTCACCCGTGAGAGGCGCCACCACTCCGATCTTAATCTCAGCCGGCTCCGCGGGTTTCGCAGGCTCCGCGGGTTTCTGCTCCGCCGGCTTCTGTTCAGCAGGCTTTTGGCCGCCGCATCCGGCGATAACAGTTGCAATGAGCGCGAGGCTGATGAGAACCAGGAACCCTCTTCTCTTCATCATTAGTCTCTACCCCTCCTGTCAGGATCACTGGGATCCACAACGGTCTAACCTTTCAACCCCTCGTTATCTCCAGCGATTTGTCTTGGAGCACCCCCCCTTCTCCCCGCACCTTGACTTAGGTCGACAAGTCTTTCCCGCAAATAGCGGTCGCCTTTTTGCCAAGGTCTTGGCTGTCTCATTTTCTCTAAAACACTTTAGATTCCTTCTCTCGCGAATACACCTCGCATATTTCTCATAGCGAGAATCGCTATCGGCAGGGAAGCGTATGCCCGTACCCTCTTTACAAACGTGGGCAAAGCGTGGTAAGTTAGGGAAAATATCGTCCATTCGGATCAGGGTATTAGCCTGCACGCTGGCACTGGCTGCAAAGCACCGCAGAGCACTGCAGAGCACCTGGACCGAGTCGTTAGATGAATACGGGTAAACGCGATGAAGGGAACATAGAACGCTGCGGGCTAGACGCTGACAGAGAGCCGGGAAGGTGAAAGCCGGCCGTAACCCGCAACCGTAGTTCATCCCTGAGCGGCGGACTGAAAGTGGACCGCCACGAGTAGGTCCAGCCGGCGGAGACCGTTAGTATCCGCGGTGCGGCGCACCGGACAAGGCCGCTTCTCTCATAGGGGCGGTGAATTAGGGTGGTACAACGAGGCCCCTCGTCCCTAAGCAATCGAGGTATTGCGGGAACGAGGGGCCTGGTGTTTTCTTAAACCCCGAATAGGAGGAGGATGGCAAATGCCCAAAATGATCTATCTGGACGGCGCGATTGTCCCTGAGGCCGATGCCAAGATATCCGTTCTCGACCACGGCGTGCTATACGGTGACGGGGTGTTCGAGGGTATCCGCGGGTACAACGGCAGGATATTCAGACTCGACGAGCATCTCGACAGGCTATACGAATCCGCGCGCTCCATATCGATGGATATACCGATCGAATGGGCTGAGATGGAAAAGGCTGTGGTCGACACCGTGAACGCCAACGGGCTCCGCGACTGCTATATCAGGCTCGTCGTTACTCGCGGGCCGGGCGATCTGGGGCTGGATCCGAGAAAGTGCCCGAGGCCGACTGTGTTCGTGATAGCCGATAGGATCACGTTGTTTCCCGCGGAACTGTACGACAAGGGACTGGCAGTGATGTCTGTGAGCACTCGCCGCACGGCGCCGGACGCACTGAGCCCAAGGGTTAAGTCACTGAACTACCTGAACAACATAATGGCGAAGATACTCGCAAATATCGCTGGCATGCCCGAGGTGATCATGCTCAATCCCCAGGGGTATGTGGTCGAGGGCACGGGCGACAATATCTTCATCATCCGCAAGGGCAAGCTCATGACTCCCCCGCTTTATCTGGGCATACTCGAAGGAATCACGAGAAATGCCGTCATGGAGATCGCGCGCTCGATGGATATAGAGGTTGCGGAGGAAGCGTTCGCTCTACACGACGTCTACGTGGCCGACGAATGCTTCCTCACCGGCACCGCCGCGGAGGTTATCCCCGTCGTTAGCGCGGACGGCAGGAGGATTGGGTCGGGGGAACCGGGACCGATCACGAAGAAGCTGATCCGGGCTTTCAGGGATCTGGCAAACTCGACTGGGACCCCCATCTAATCATTGCGCGATGCGAAGGTGGGTCGGAGCCCACCTTCGCGCTGTATGCTCGTCCGGTTGCGGGCGCGGTCGAGGCACTCCTGTATCCGTGCGCTGCTCGCGCCCGCGGCCGTTCGCAGGTTTCACGAACCGATCTCGCCTGCGGCGGCCAGGGCCGCTGCGGTGTCGGCCTTGAATCCCATGGAACGGAGTATGGTCCCCAACGCAGACAGGAACAGTATGACGTTGCGCCTCCGAGAGGTATGCCCCATGAGGCCCACGCGCCAGATCTTCCCCTTGAGCGCGCCGAGTCCCCCTCCGATCTCGATACTGTAATCGGCGAGGAGTCTCTTCCTGACGGGGACGTCGTCGATCCCTTCGGGAATAATCACTGTGGTCAGCGATGGCAGTCGATATCCGCTCGCCACCAATAACTTTAATCCCATCGCCTCGAGCCCGGCCGCCAGCGCGGCGGAATTTGCGGCGTGTCTCTTGAATCGTTCTTTCACGCCCTCCTCTTCGATGATGCTGAGGGCCTCGTGCAATGCGTATATCATGTTCACGGGGGCGGTGTGATGGTAGAATCTTTCGTGACCCCAGTATCTCTGGATCATCGTGAGATCCAGGTACCAGCTGCGCACCCCGGTCTTGCGCGAATTCAGCACCTTGAGCGCGTTCTCGTTCAGGGTGATCGGGGACAGCCCCGGGGGGCAGCTCAGGCACTTCTGAGTGCCCGAAAACACGAAGTCGAAGCCGGAACGATCCACGTCCACCGGAACCCCGCCGAGGGACGTTACAGCATCCACAAGCACCAGCATGCCGTGCGCCTTACACATCTCCACTATGTCTGCCATGGGCTGCAGCACACCCGTCGAAGTCTCCGCGTGCACAATTCCCAGCAGTTTCGCTCCCTTCACCCTGTCCAGAGTCTCGCGTACCTTTGAGGGATCCACAGGCTCACCGCGGGGGGCCTCGACGACGGTCACTTCGGCGCCGCACCGCGCGGCCGCGTCAGCCAGCCTCTCGCCGAAGACGCCGTGTACGCACACGATGGCGCGGTCGCCGGGCTCCAGCATGTTGACAACAGAGGTCTCCATGCCGGCGCTTCCCGTGCCCGACATCGCAAGTGTAAGCTGGTTCGAGGTCTGGAACACACTCCTCAGCAAGTCCATAGTTTCCGTCATTATAGCGAGGAATCCCGGATCGAGGTGCCCCAGGGTCGGTTCAGACATCGCCCTCAATACCCTGGGATCGCAGTTGCTCGGCCCCGGCCCCATCAGGAGCACTTCTCTTGTGTCGCGTCTACTCATGTCCTATCCCCCTTGGAGTCGTCGATTGCGGAGTCTTCAACCGCCTGAAGCGTTCGTGCGACGATATCGCGCAGTTCCGCCCTTTGCTGTCCCCTGAGAGGCATCAACGGCGGTCTTGGATCGCCTCCGAAGTACCCCACCATATCGAGCGCCGCCTTCAATCCCGCCACCCCCCACCTCGAGGTGACCGCAGCGTTGAGATCGAGTATCTTCATCTGGAGGTTTCTGGCCTCATCCATCTTTCCCTCGGAGAATAGGGAGGCGATCTTCACGCAAACATCGGGAATGACGTTGGCCACGGCCATCGTCCCGCCCACCCCGCCCATCAACAGGGTCGCCAAGAGGAAACTCCCCGAACCCGCAAAGACGGCAAACCCCGGCCTGGAACGAGCGATAATCTCGGATATCTGGACGATATTACCCGAGCTATCCTTGATACCGGCGATGTTTTTTTGCGCCGACATCGACGCAACCAGAGAGGGTGACATATTGACCCCCGTGTTGCGCGGCATGTTGTAAAGGATCACCGGGCAAGGCGATTCACCCGCGACAGCGGTGTAGTACTCGTTCAGCGCTTGATCTGTCATGCCGCCTTTGTAGTAGGACGGAGTCACCACGAGGACCGCGTCTGCGCCTAGTTGATGCGCCTTCTTCGACAGTCTTATGGTCGCCCGCGTAGACTCGCACCCTGTACCCGCGATAACACTCTTCGTCGCGGGGAGATTCTCGCGGACGAACCCGATCAGTCGCTCTTTCTCATCCTCGTCCAGTAGAGCGAATTCCCCATTGGATCCCAGCACTACGACTCCGGCCAGGCCGGTGCCCGCCCACCTGGCCAGGTTATCCTTCATTCTCGGGTACGATATCTCATCACCCTCGAACGGCGTGGCTATGGGCGCGAAAATACCGGACAGCATGTGACCACCCCCCTCGTCTCTGCCCTTATCCCCTAAATCGCCCCAGGCTGCGCATCGCGCTCCGGAGGCCTCTTTAGATCCGGGCGTCATCACTCGCTTACTCTGATTCTATCCATGATGGGTGGATCTCCTTGTTATCACCAGCAGCAAGCGCATGCGGATTACTATTTGAGTCTGTTATGGTAAGATTATGATCGGTCGCGCGTGGATCCTCCAGACCGACACGCGCCCTGGAGACATGGATTATGCGAGTCATGATAGCCGCCGGCGTGACGCCGACGGTGGGCGGGGTTTCAGCACACATCAACTCATTATGCCGCGCATTGCGGGCCATGGGTCACGAAGCCGTCGTGGTCACGCCGCTTGGTGTCTCCGAGGAATTCCGGGCCTTCAGGTCGGATGTATCCAGGGCATTAGCGGCTTTCTTGAGGCTGCCGGCCGGAATGCTGAGCGCCTATTTTGCCAGCCAATACATGCTCAGAACCAACATGCGGCGCGCACTGGCCTCCGGAGAGTTCGATATAGTTCACGCACAGGATGTTTCCGCGGCAAACGCGGCGCTCTCCCTCCCGCTGGCGGTGGCTGTACCGGTCCTTCTCACAGTACATGGCTGCCTCGCGGCAGAGGCGGTGGCGGACGGAAGGATCAAGTCCGGAAGCTGGGGAAAGGCCGTCTTGCTTGCGCAAGAACGCCTGGCATGCAGCCGCGCTCCCGTGGTCAGTACTGTCGCCAGGCGGCTGGTCGACCACATTCGCGAGATGGGACAGAGATCCGACGCGATACCGCTGATCCCCAATTTTGTCGATGCAGACCGCTTCGAATACGCTGAAGACGTCAGGCGTTCGCAACGCGAACGCCTTCAGATTGCGGATGAAGAATTCGCCATCCTGTGTCCAAGGCGCCTGCTTCCACAGTATGGAATCGAGTTCCTCGTCAAGGCCGTGCCGGCCCTGGTCAATTCCGACAGCCGGAAGCGCCCGCGCGTTCTCCTCGCGGGTGCCGGCAGGCAAGCGCAGCCGCTCGCCGATCTGGCGGTGTCTCTGGGAATCAGCGCATACGTGACGATGCTGGGCGAAATCCCCAACAGCTTGATGCCGTCGATTTACGCCGCATCCGATGCCGTCGTCATACCATCAATCTCGGTGGGTAAAGCAGTAGAGGGAACCTCTGTCGCCGCTCTGGAGGCCATGGCCTGCGGACGGCCGGTCGTTGCCTCCGCGATAGGCGGTCTGTTGGACATAATCGCTGACGAGGTCACCGGCCTGCTGGTTCCGGAACGCGACCCCGCCGCCCTGGCAGCCGCCCTGCTTGGACTGATGGAGGATCCGTCTCTGGGCCCGCGCCTAGGCCAATCCGCCGCAAGCCGGGTTAGGGCGCATTACTCCAGCGGTGCGGCGGCGGAATCCTATGTACAGATCTACTCTCGAGTAGCCGGTAATGAACAAGCCTATTCCACAACGACATCCGAGCGCTAAGTTGAGTATCGCTGCATAGCATCGTGAAGGGCACCAATGGCTTGCCTCATATTGATATTGGAATCCAAGGCTCTCCAGCACCTTGTGTAGAATGACTTCATGTCGCGCTCACGTTCTTTCACTAAAGACATCAGATGGTCTCTCACTAGGCCCCTAGCCTGCTGGCTGTCCAGATGCTCGGGGTCGAGCAGGATCCCGATGTTGTTGTGTTCGACTATCCCTGCGGGCTGGAGCAATCCTGGGCTAGTTACGATTGCAAGTCCGGAGCGGATGTATTCCGCGAATTTGTTGGGAAATGCCATCATGTTAGTAGTGTTGGTTTTCCTAAGCAAAACACCAACATCGCATGCGGCCAGTGCGTCCACTGCCTCCGCGGGCGATAAAGTAATACATAATACCTCGTCAATATTGACTCCAGCATCCTCAGCAATGCGTCGAGACCTTCTGGAATCAGTGGTAATGAGAATCAGTCTGCTATCCCGCCTCACCTGCCGGATCAATCTGAATAGGTCGCACGCTTTCTCGATCATCTGCCATCTTGAGAGCCCTCCACTGTAAACAACTGCGAGGTTGTCGCCGAGATTTAGTCTCCTTCGCCATTCTCCGCGAAGCGCGCGATAGTTGTCCATGGAGATCCTGGGGCCGAAGACTCCGCAAGGAACTGAAACCACGCGCTCTTGTCCGTACTCACTCCGCACGTAATTCATCAATGGTTCAGAGACAACTAGGCTCAGTGAGCACCTCCTCACGATGTAGCCCTCAAGAACCTTGGCGATTCGGTAAACGGGACCTATCAGCCACAAGGGTAGAATATCGTCTGGTGGATACTCCAACCACTCTTCCAGTACGCCATGGATATCCACGATCGAAAAATCTACCAGCGGGTGAAGGACCGACCTGAGAGGATAGCTCAGTATTCCCGAAAAGACAACTATCCGTGGGCGGACAGTAACGAGCAAATCTCGCGCTCTAAAGCCCATCCGGGCCAAGACAATTGGCACTTGCCAGAAGTGTCGGCACCTGAAGTAGTTGATACAGACTCCATCTATTATCTCTGAGAAGGTCCCGTGGTCATTTGGGGACCGATCAAGGCAGTAAATGATGGTAGCGATCCCCAGATCCTCCCACATTGTTCTCGCTCTAGCCGTGATCAACCGCCACTCACCGGAACCCGCCGTCATATCCCGGTCGGCAAGGATTAGTATTACATTGCCTTTTGCCTGTTCATGGTCCATTTTCGTTCGTCACTCGTTTCTGCTGGCAAGAACCGCCCATTATCGAGACCATCGCTAGACCCCGTACGCTCGCCAAGAGCCTGAAGGGCCTATCCCCCCGCGAATCGCGTTTCTATCGCCCTGGAATATGACTCGGTCCCGTAACACATGAAGCCGCTCCACCTGGCCAGGGCAAACAGCCTCTCGAGGCTTCCGTCCATGTCGCTTCGCCCCAACAACATAACCCTCAAGCCATGCTGCCTGCTGAACCGGAGCAACTCCTTCATCTTTCTGACGGTCCAACGATAGTCGGATAGATTCTCCTTGGGGAATCTCCCGAACGCTTCCCAGCACACGCCGTCAAGTAGCGGAGCGGTGTGCCTGATGAGCCTCTCCAATCCAAGGTTCTGGATGAGAACGGCCCCCGGATGCGCTTCCCTAAGTCCCGCGAGCAGGTCCAAAACGCCTGTGGACATTCCCAGTGACAATGACTGAGGAAACGAATGGTGTTCCACCTGGCCGACAGTGTCGAGAAACAGGCCGGAGAATCCCTGCCTATCCAGTATCTCGCCGGCAACCGAGAGGAGGATCTCTCGCCAGTGCGGCCTGCGCACGTCCATTACCCAGGTTCCGTACTCGGGGACGGCCACCCTGGAACCGGAAACCGTCAAGAAATCGTGGGCGGATACCCGCGCGTGGTGCGGCAGGTGTTCGCCCGACTCAAGCACACTGACGTAACCAATAGGGAGACATCCCCGTGAGGAAAGGCCGGCCACGTCTCCGGACGAGTACGCAGAGGGCTCCAGGATCGCCACGTCGAACATGGCGAGTTCATCGAGCCGATTGGCGCCATAATACACGACGAACGTGGAAGCGGATTTGAATCGAAGGCGGGGCTGAATGCTGCGGTCATTCATCCCCGGCCACACCGGCGCTCATAAGGGCCCTGTACTTGTACTCCGTGAATACGAGACAGTGCTCACAATCGTCGCCGTGCAAGTCGCAGCGCATTCCCTTCATATCCCAACAGTTGCAGTCAGATTGACCCGCCGGGCACGTCTGACGAACGAGTTCGGGGCATTGAATCATCTCCCAACACGGCTCCAGCGTCTTGCCCATGCGTTCGGGCGCCTTTTCCCTATTACTAATCGCGGATAAGAGCGCGTCAACGCATCTAGGGTCCAGCATAGTTCCCTTCGCCTTCTCGATATCCTTCAGCGCCTCTCCGAAGTCCTGGGCACGCCTGTACCCACGGCTCGAGATCTTCGCGTTGAATACATCGGCCACCGCGATGATCCTCGCTCCGATGGGGATCTCTTCCCCCTTCAGGCTATCTGGATATCCCCATCCATCGTACCGCTCATGGTGATGACGGATCATCGGGGCCAGCGGCGCTGGGTCATTAATGGGCGCAAGAAGGGCACCGCCTATGGATGCGTGAACCTTCATTTCCTCATACTGATGGGCTGTGAAACTGGCCTTGCTGTGGACGATCTCGCTCTTGAGCGCGCACATCCCCACGTCGTGCAGATACGCCGCGATCTCGACGGCTTCGACGTATCCGGGGTCCAGGTCAAGGTTATCCGCGATCTCCCGCGCGAACCTCGCCACCCTCTCCGAATGACCCATACTATGTATATCCTGGCCATCCATGAAGTGCACGAGAGCGCGGAGGGTGTCGACGTAGGATCTATTGGTCTCTGCCTGAGCATGCATGTTTTCCAGCATCTCCGCCAGTCTGGTCGCCAGGGCCGCAAGCGCGTTCCTCTTGTGAGTCTCCGGGAAGGACGAATCGTCGAGCAAATAGACAAGGCCCCCCGCGATATGGCGTTCAGATCTGAGGGGCACCCATAAGGCCTGAGGGATGGTGCTGTGAGGCAACAATGGAGCCAACGCGCCCCCGCAACCGCTACGCAGGTCTATCACTTCAACCTCCGAAGGCAGTCCGATCTTTTCAAATCCCTCCGAGAGATTGCGTATCGCCTCCCGGGCGGCGACGTCCGGTATACCCAGCCACATAGGTTTAAACCGACCCGGGCCTAACCCACCGAACGCCGTCATGAGCCACGACTCGCTGCCGGCCAGTCTCGAACCCAGGGAAACCATGGTCTCAGCCAGCCGCGCGGGCTCGAACGCCCCTTTGGCCGCAATGGACATGGCTTGCAGTCGTCCCGCGAGATCATTGGATTCGCTCCTGATAATATCGCTCTCGCACATTATGCAAACGATAGCGGCAATAGCGGGCTGAATCTCCCTCAGTCGCGCCACCAGGCGAGAAGGCACGTCCCGGCGGTCCACCGGCCCCACATGAATGACCCCAGCAATAGACCCGTCTCGCCCGCGGATCGGGATCACCAGGACGGTGTGCGAGGATATCTCCTCGAAACCGACCTCGTGCGACCGGCCGCCCCCACCAAGGATCAACGGGGCCTCATATGCGGTCGAGTCCCCAGCGAAGCTCGAGTATTCCACTCCGAACCTTGCCGTCTCCGATTCGCTCCTCATCGCCTTAAGGACAAGCCGTGTAGGGCAACCGCTGTCGACAAGGTATAGATAGTAACCAGGAGCCTCCACAAACGACGCGACCAGATGGAGCAGGCGGCCTGCTGATTGATCGAAGGACGTTCCAGGCTCGATGACCGAGATCAGCCGGCGCCAGAGGCTCTCTCTTTCCGATAGACGGGCGCGCGCGGCTCTCAGCTTTCTAGCCAGCGCGAAAGCGATTGTCAGCGCGACAACGGCGATTACGGAATCGACCCATGCAGGCACTGCATTCACTCCCTGGAAACGGTGCGGCCCCTGAATGGAAGCAGGTGACCGAAACCCAGCCACAAACACGCTCCCGCGTACGCCAGAAATCCGACCGATAACGACGACGCCAGGCGCACAAGCCGCCCCGTTACCGCCATAGTTTCCACGCGACCCGGCCAACACCCTTCGACAACGAGCATCGACGCGATCATGACCAGACCGCATCCCAATAGTCGAACCGCCGACTTCGTGAGGCGCGGCCATAGTCCAGGCGCCATCTGAGCGCGCAACCGCCAAGCCATCACCGCTGCGCAGCACGCCGAGCCGATCGCGGACCCAACACCCAGAGCCACGAGGCCAAGTCGCGAAGCCAGTATCACGTCCGCGATCACGGTCACAGCCGATCCGGCCAGCGTGGATACAGCGGCAGTCCTGGTGTCGCGGACCGCGTAGCATGCCCTGAGCAGTAAGTATACGAAGCCGTTGGTCACGGGAGTCGCGGAGAAACCGCGCAGTACGAGGGACGTCAAGTCCAGCGACGACTGTCCGAATGCGCCACGCATGAACAAAAGGGCCACGATCTGCCTTGCGAATACCCCCAGGACTAGAGCAGATGGTAGGGTCACCGCCATCGTGAGTACGGCCGACTTTTCCAGGACGCCGGATAGTGCGCGGGAATCCCTGACGCTCGCGGACCGCGACAGCGCGGGGAAGGCAACGGCGCCCAGCGCGGCCACGAAAACCCACACGGGTATCTGCGACACCTTGAAGGCATAAGCAAGGCTCGATATTCCGCCTTCGCCGAATCTACCCGCGAGCAATCGCTCGACCAGGTATCCGGGCTGAGTCAGGATCTGAATCAGGGCTATGGGAGCAACAAGCGTCAGGATCTCTCTCAACCCAGGATCCCGGGGATCGATGGTTACTCTGACACGAACCCCCCTGCGCCGAAGCACCATCGCTTGCAGCGCGAACATGCACGCCGCGCCCAGGCTGTAGAATATGGCGAGGGCCGCGGGCCCAAAGCGCCCGAGGGTGAAAGCCAGGCCCGCCAGGAATACCAGGTTCAGGACTACGGGTCCGAACGCGGGCGCGGAGAACTCGGACATCGCCTGCAACCCCGCTGAAAAGAGTCCGAACAGCACGTAGCACGGGATCAGCGGGAGCAGCATCACCAGCATGTCGATGGCAAGTCTCCTGGCTGTAGCGGATAGACCCATCCCCAGCAAGCCGATAAGGCGTGGCGCCGCAATCGCATTGGCGACACACAACACCATGGTCGAGATCAGGGCCGCCCCAGTAACAGAATTCATGGTGCGCTCGAGGCTATCGTTGTT
>JAHDPS010000147.1 GCA_018434225.1 Bacillota bacterium | reverse complement strand
TTGGCGCGTCCTGGACGGTTCACAGGACGGAAACATCCGCTGAACTCTGGACTATCGCGTATGGCGACGGGACGTACGTCGCCGCGGGTGGCGGCGGGAATACACCGGCGGTGGCGCTCAGTTCCTCCGACGGGATCAGGTGGACTCAGCGGATCCGGTTCGACAAAGGCGAGATCCGTGACGTTTCGTACGGAGACGGGCGGTTTATCGCGTGGGGACGCGTCTGGAAGGAAGAAGAAACGGAGCGCGTCACGCTTACTTCGGTCGACGGCGTGAGATGGGAACAACAAAAGCCCAAGGCGCCGTTTCCGTCCTCGTTGTATTCCGTCAACTACGTTGACGGACGTTTTTTTGCCCTGGGGGCAGAGAGGATTGCCGGCGCCTCCCGGGGTGGGGTCGAGTGGCAATCGACCCCGGCGGACGCTGAGTACCTCTTCGGTCTTGCCTGCGGGGGCGGTAAGTTCGTAGCCGTCGGTGGGGGGTACCCGGAGGGCGGAGTCATCCTTGCGTCGGAAGACGGCGCGGCATGGATGCGTGCCGAGATGATGACCGAACAGGGCGGCCCGGTCGGCGCCCTCGTGGATCCGCAAACAATGAGCCTGAAGGACGTTGCATACGGAGACGGACGTTTTGTGGCCGTGGGCAACCGCGGCACGATACTCACTTCGACCGACGGACTGACGTGGACACTGCGCGCGTCGGGCGTCGAGTACCGGCTCGATGCGATCGATTATGGGAACGGCATGTTCGTGGCCGTCGGTGAGGCGGGAACGATCCTCGCGTCGCGGGACGGGATCGAGTGGACTTCCCGTGTTGAGGGGACCCGCAGGGGTTTGTCCGGCGTTGCGTACGGAGCAGGGCGGTTTGTCGCTGTGGGCCAATCCGGGCGGGTTGTAATCTCGGAGGACGGTGTCTCCTGGTCCATGCACCAGGATGATCCTTCGGGGTGGTCTTTCGGCCAGGTTGTGTACGACATGGGGAGGTTCTTCGCCAGCCGTGTCAACGGCCTCCATGGCGGGATCGATGTCTCTACGGATGGTGTGAATTGGTCCGGCTTTGCCGGCGACTCCTCCGAGGGACTTCACGGCTCCTATGCGTCCATTGTGTGCGGGCGCCGACGCCTGGCGACTGCCGCGTATCTTGGGCGGACTGCTTCATTTTCGGCCGAAGGCGATCGGGAGGAGGACTCCTCGGAGCCGCACCGATACTGGAAGGCCCTCGCGTACGGGATGAACCGGTTCGTCGGCCTGGCCTGGGAGCCTCCTTCTGACACTGTCTCCATCCTGTCCTCTCCGGACGGCATCAGGTGGACGGCCCAGCCTTCTGCGGCGAGATCGCCGGTCCGCGGACTTGCCTACAGCGACGGACGGTTTGTAGCCGTCGGCGGGGATGGTGGCGTAGCGACCTCGGATGACGGGGTCAATTGGACTGAGCGGGAATCGGGGACCAGTGACGCGCTATGTGCAGTGGGATTATGTGCAGTGGGATATGGTAGAGGGCTGTTCGTGGCCGTTGGTAGTTCGGGCACAATCCTGACGTCGACTGACGGGATTACCTGGACCCGCAACGAGTCGGGCACCAGCCTGGATTTGTATGCAGTGGCGTACGGGATGGGCCGGTTCATAGCCGTAGGAGCGAACGGCACGATACTGACGGCCGATAGCGGCGAGGGTGTTTTCGCGGATGTGCCGGTGAAATCCCTCGCGTGCGAAGCCGTTGAGAGCCTGGCCGGGCGAGGCGTGGTCGCGGGTTTCCCGGACGGCACGTTCAAACCAGAGGCGGGCGTCACTCGCGGTGAACTGGCCAAGATGCTGGTACTTGCTACCGGTTTGAAGCCCGACCCCGGGGCTACCGTCTCTTACGGCGATGTTCAGGGGCACTGGTGCTTTGCGGAGGGGTACCTGCAGGCGGCGACGGCGGCGGGCGCACTCTCGGGCTATCCTGACGGGACCTTCAAGCCGGATGCGCCTGTGACCCGGGCCGAGCTGGTGAAGACGGCAGCGTCGATGGCGCGCCTCCAGCCAGGCGGTGCACCGCCTTACGCGGACGTCCGACCGGCTGACTGGTTCGCGGGATGGGTGGCGTCGGCGGTGGACGCCGGCCTTGTCGGCTATGGCTGGCCCTGGGAGGTGTTCACTGGCGACAGGTTCCTGGGCAACCGGCCCGCCACTCGAGCGGAAACAGCGCTGGCCCTCGCCAATATGATGGAATGGGCAAGGGATTAAGCCCATGCGGATACCGGAGCATTCCCACCGCCACCGAGCCGGTCATGAAGAGTGAACCTACGTTGTTGACGCATCTAACAAGATATAGGGATTGTCAGCACTCCTGCAACAGTCTCCGCAGGCTCAACTAAGCGCACCGGTACCCCCCGGTGAGAATCAGTGGGCGAGTGTGCGGATTTTTGGGGGACTCAGCGTCCGAAACCTCCTCGCGGACTCCCGTTTACGAACCTGGCGTTTTAGCATATGCTATAACTAGAGGTGAACCCAGTGGAATACATTCTTGGGATCGAGGATGCCAGGCGTTCACTCGGGGAGATCGTACGCAAGGTCAGCGGGACCAGCGAGACTGTAGTAATCGCGAGGCGAGTCAGGGAGAAAGCCGTTTTGATGGGATACGACGAATACAGGAGACTGCGGGACCTAGCGGCTGAGGCCGCCTCAAACAGAGTGGCCGATTCGCTCGCCCGGATACAAGGCGCGGTGAAGGAGGCCGGGCTTCCGCCATCCGTGGTCGAGGAAGCAGTCCGCGAGGTACGGTCCCGTTGAGAAGGATCGTGATGGACACCAATACTCTGGTATCGGCCATCGGATGGGATGGCCCTCCCCACCGCTTGCTTCGCGCGTGCATCCAGGGCCGGCTCGGACTGTGCCTCAGCCCAGCCATCGTGGAGGAGTTGACGGAAGTGCTCAGCAGGCCGAAACTCCGCGTTGTGGCCGCTCATCCCGACCTGCCGGCCGTCCTGTCCTGGCTGTGCGACCCGGCCAGACTGGTGATTCCAGGGGTAACGCTCGACGTCGTCAGGGAAGACCCGGACGACAACCGCGCCATTGAATGCGCCGCAGAGTCAGGTGCTGAAGCCATAGTAACCGGGGACGGTCACTTGCTCAGGCTGGGAACATACAAGGGCATAGCCTTCCTGAGCGCACACGAGGCATGCGCGCGGTGGGGCATATGACAAATTACCAGTGGGCCCGGAATCACTGCCGCTGAACGCACGCCTAAGGGAAATCGAGGAGTCGAGAACATGGCTGCTCAGCAATCTCAAAAGCTGATCTATGAGATCGCTGGGAATTACGCAGAGGTGCTGCGGCGTAAGATACGGCTATCCCGTCTCTATGATTACTATCGATGTGGAGTGATTATGATGCCACGGCACGCGAAACCTTGTTTCGTGCCAGGCTGATGAATCTGTCGTAGAGTACCTTCCAACGATTGCTGAGCTCCGCCCGTGCAAAAGTCACCCGGGCGATAGTGGAAGGCAAGGCCCTGCGCATAGCGGGTGGGCACTACAAGGTTGTGGAGCGTACGTTGTCGCCAATGATCTTGCCGAAGGGCCTGCCGTCCTTGCGTCTCGCCTGACTCATTGCGCGGAAAGCCCTCTTTGCTGATGAGTCATGCGCAGGACCGATGTGGCGGGCGGTATTCTTCGGCTCTTTGCCTGTGACCGTGCCCCTCAGCAGAAGGGATGCTAAGAGGCTCTTGTTCCGTAGTCTGAGGCCTACTAGTCGTCGGGGGTGCGGACATTTCCTTGGACTTTTCAGGCACAGATAGAGATTTGATTGGGTAAGGAGGCCACCCCTGAATTGAGAAGGAACTCAAGCGAGCTCGAGGATCAGATCCTCGCGATGCACGCTAGGGGGATGTCCATCGGGGATATAGAGAACCGCCTGCGGGTAAATCCCCGACCTCAGAACTCCGGGGCCATACAGCAGCGCGCAACTTGACACAGGCGACATTATGATGCTAGTGGTTATTCGTTCAACCGTATATGCAGCCGAAAAAGGTCATCGGTTCGATCCCCTTTACTTCCCCAGGAGGTTGTATAGCACCTGAGCCATCTCCGCCCTGGTGGTTGTACTGAGCGGAGTAAGCCTTCCGTTGCTGCCGCCGACGGTGCCGGTCTTGACCAGCAGCGTCATGGCTTCCTTCGCCCAGGCGTCAATCTGTCCGGCATCGGTGAAGTCGGAGAGGGTCTTGCCGGAGTCGCCCCGCGGGAGCCGGCCGATGACCTTGAGGGCGTTATACAGCAGCGTGAACATCTCCTGACGGGTGATTTCCTTACCCGGTGCGTATTGGTTGTTACCTATCCCTGAGGATATGCCGAGCCGCTTCGCCGCCGCGAGGTAACCGGTGTAGTAGGCATTCCCCGCGTCGGAGAAGTTGTCGGTCGGGTTCGTATCCGGCGCGATGCCGTAGGCGCGCATCATCAGGACGATGAATTCACCGCGCGTCAGCCTCGCTTCTGGACTGTAATTGCCGCCTCCCGTGCCCGCAGTGATTTTCCTTGCCGCGATGAAGCTCACGGCCTTGCTATACCAGCTGCCTGCCGGCACGTCGTTGAAGCCCACCTTGTTATACGCCACAGCGTAATCGCTGAAATGGGTGGCCTGGAATGTTACCGTTCCCGTTTCCGGGTCGTAGTGACCGTTCGGGATTGTCACGACGTTGCCCGCGCCGTCGATGTACCAGATGACAATGCTCTCCGGATTGGCAAGCTCCTCGGCGGTCGGCGTGTACGGTATCGATACCGTGACGGGCGCGCCGGGATTACTCCAGTCGGTCTGCTCGCCGTCC
>JAHDPS010000235.1 GCA_018434225.1 Bacillota bacterium | reverse complement strand
GCGATGCGGACCATGCAAGAACCCCCATCGTTATTCCCCATCGAAAACAAGACGCTTTCAGAATACACGCTCGCGAATCCGTTTTCAAGGATTTCGGAGCGGTCCAACGAGGTAATGGAGGAGGAAATGGGTATGACGGCTGGATCGTTCCACAGATCCGTTGAGCTCGCCAGGCAGGTGCTGAATGCTGAGAGCCAAGCGTTATCGGACCTGGCGGGGAAGATCGGCGAGGAGATACCGAAGGCCATCGAGATACTCGCTTCCTGCACGGGCAAGGTTGTGGTCACAGGTATGGGCAAATCGTGGCTGATCGCTCAGAAGGTGGCCTCCACGCTGTCGAGTCTGGGCACGCCGTCCTTCGGCCTCCACCCAGGGGAAGCGGTGCACGGCGATTCCGGAGCGCTGACGGGGGACGATGTCCTGATCGCGATATCGCACAGCGGGAAAACGGCCGAAACACTGGCGCTGATCCCGGTCGTCAAGGCGTTCGGCTGCAAGATCGTCTCGATCACTGGAGACGACTCGTGCACGCTCGCCAGGCAAGCCGATGTGGCACTGTGCACCCACGTCAGCGGCGAAGCGGACCCGAGGGGGATCGCCCCGACCTCGAGTACGACGGCGGCCCTTGCCCTGGGGGACGCCATCGCCCTGTGCCTGGCGGAAATCAAGGGCTTCACCGAGTCGGATTTCCTGGCTCGCCATCCCGCCGGGTCGCTCGGGGCCGCCATCGCCGCGTCATTCCAGGATCATCCCAGATAGTCTTCGCGCCGGTCGGCCGATTAGCGGTTGGACTCGCCGCCCTGCGACTGGTCTTCGTCTCCCCCGGCCGACGGGCACGGGCAGGGCGGCTTCGGCTTCGGTGGCGCCTGCTCGCATTCGGGCGGGGATGTCACCACCCTGAGTTTTGTCTCCCCAACCACCTCTGCGGTTAGCCTGGCCCCCACTTCCACCTCGATGCCGCTCTCCGAAGGTTTTATGGATACCCTCCTGCATTCCGGCTGCTCCACCACGTGGACCCGTACACTGTGATCCTTGAAGCGCTCTTTGCCAAACGGAGTCACGGGGATCTCTACGGTGGCCGACACAGCCTGCTTTGAGACGGCCGTGTCTTCCCCGCACAGGTACCACACATGTACGTCGAACTGGCCGTTAGCCAGGACCATGATTTCCTCGCAGGAGCACCGCAGGGTGATGTCCCCCAGTTTGAACTCGGTTGCCGTTGCCCCGAGTACCCTTTTCACCTCCCCCAGATTGGGGAAGGCGACCGTGCCGTGGGCAAACCCTTCGCCTCGACCGTACACGGCTCTCGTTATGATCTCCTTAATCCCCGGGCCCGTGGCTCCCCTCGCGCCAACTCCGCTCATATACCCCACCTTCCCAGTGTCCTCCCATGATATAGTCGTCCCTACGCTCAATCGGGAACCACCTGGACAGCTACGTTGGTCTCGGCGACTATCTCCGCCTGCACCCCGAATACCAACGTCAAATTGATCGCGCCTTCGTCCTGCGCTTCCACGGATGCGCACTCCGGACCACGAACGAGTGCGAGCCTTGCCTTTACCTCGTCGCCCGCGAGGATACTGGTGGTCGTCACCGGAAGGTATTCGGATACTGTGATCCTATCCCTCAGGACGGCCGTGTCGGCGCGGTTGTTGTACGAATACCACACGTTGATGTCGAACGAGCCGCCCACGGGAACGCGCACGTCGTCTCGCGTCGGCAAGACCATTTCCTTCGGTTCCGGCAGCGCCACCCGGGTAATGGAGGTGCCCAGTATGCACGATAGGGACTCGTCGTCCGGGAGCCTCAGGGTCTTCGCGTACTGGAAACACTTGTCCCCGAATCCGCAGACCGCCTTCGTAATGATCTCGCGGGTTACAAACGGACCGCTTCTCCGGCTTGCAGTCTCCGCCAAGCATCGTCACCCCTTTTCAGGAATGGGCTGTTAATCCCCTCGCTGTTACAGCATAATATGAACGCCCGACCGGACTTGCGACAACGAGCGCATGGGACAATGAGCACAATCGCTTCATTGGCTCGTCGTGGTATAATAGCGTGGAAGTCGAGAATCCCATTGCGAGGATCACTGATGCGGGCAGGGCAAAGGATCAAGGATTTCACGACCGGAAGCATAATTGGGCACTTGCTGGAGTTTTCCGCTCCACTGTTCTTCGGCAACCTCTTACAGGCCCTCTACAATACAGTGGACAGTATATGGGTCGGCAGGTTCCTCGGCCACCAGGCCCTTGGGGCGGTTTCCCTCAGTTTTCCCATCGTGTTCACGCTGATCTCCCTGGCCATCGGCCTGTCGCTTGCCACCACAATCCTCGTCTCTCAGTACTTCGGCGCGGGCGACAAGGACATGATGCACAAGACCATATACAGTTCGATCGCGTTCATCGGAGTCCTCGGCCTTCTCATGTCCTTCCTGGGGACGGCTACACACCGCCGGCTTCTCATGCTCGTCAACGCCCCCGAGGACGTCATGCCGGAGGCCGCCGGTTATCTCGCCATCTATTCGGCGGGCCTGGCGTTCACATTCTTGTACAACGTGCTGGGTGCGATATATCGGGGATTGGGCGATTCGCGGACCCCCGTTACCGTGCTTGTCTACGCCACCATCCTGAACATGATCCTCGACCCCATGATGATATTCGGCGTCTTCCCATTTCCCGCAATGGGCGTAGCTGGGGCCGCCTGGGCGACAGTGGCCTCTCAGGCGCTGTCGGTCGTGCTCCTTTTCAGATGGATCCACTCGATCGGGGTTCCCATCGGGGCCGACCGCGCGTCCGTGAAGAGGCTTCTAAACATGGACGGTTCCATCGTCCGCTCGATACTGAGGATCGGCCTGCCCGCGGGCGCCCAACAGGCGCTCGTCGCCTTGAGCGGCATGGCGGTCATCTGGATCGTGAACTCGTTCGGGTCGACGGTCCTGGCGGCTTTCGGGGCCGCGGTCCGGCTGGATCAATTCGCCCTGATGCCGTCCATGTCGATATCCATGGCGGTCTCCGCGATTGTCGGGCAGAACATAGGGGCGGGCAAGATGGAGAGAGTACGCGAGACCGTTACCAGCGCCAGCACGCTCGGATGCGCCATAGCTCTCGTGGTCGCTTCATTAGCCCTGCTAAAACCCATGCTGCTGATGTCCCCTTTCTCCAGCGATGACCGTGTGCTGGCCGTGGGAAGCGAATACCTGAGGATCGTGGGTTTGTCGTACATACCGTTCGCGTTGATGTTCGTCACCAACGGCGCGATCAGGGGCGCCGGCGACACGATCCCGACCATGTTGAACACCATGGCCTCGCTGTGGCTGGTTAGGGTCCCTCTGGCCTGGATACTCTCGCGGATACCCGCCTTCGGCGCCAGGGGGATATGGATCGCCATAGCTTCGGCGCAGGTGGTCGGCATGGCGCTCAGCAGATTGTATTATGCCGGCGGCAAGTGGAAGAACAGGGCTGTGAGCGTATCGCCCGGTCAACCCAGTCCCTCGAGGTCGAACGGAGGGGTGAATCCGGGGGATGCCGAGGATAGATCCTGGCAATAGCCGTCTTCCAGTCCGAGGGAGATCATGCGATCCACGATCTCATCGTACTCACGTTGGGTCAGCCGCCTGTTGATTCCCGCGTATTCTGAGGCGTTATGCGCGGGGATGTACTGTGACATCAAGCTGACGTACACCCCGCGGGGCATGTTGCCCGCGATCCATTCCAGCACCCTCCTGGAATCGTCCACGTGGCCGGGCAGGACCAGATGCCTGACGATCAGGCCCTTCCTCGCGATCCCGCGCTCGTCGAGCACGACGGGACCAACCTGCCTCACCATCTCGAGTATTGAGGCTGTGGCCGCCGCGAAGTATCCCGGCGCCGAGGAATAGCGGATCGCCAGATCATCGTCGCAATACTT
>JAHDPS010000294.1 GCA_018434225.1 Bacillota bacterium | reverse complement strand
CAGGAGGATGTCCTCCGTGCTCTCTGCGTACGCCGCGGATTCCCTTCTGGCTTCCTCCAGGCCCGGCGCGATGTGGTCCGCGGGCCTGCCTGTGACGGGTTGCTCGTCGCCTATGATTCTGCGCCTCACGGACTCATCGACGGGGGCCGGCGGGTTGCCGTACAGGCCCTTCATGTAAGCCTTGACCTCATTGGTAACCATCCTGTATCGCTCGCCGGTGAGAACATTGAAAACAGCCTGAGAACCAACGATCTGGCTGGACGGCGTGACGAGCGGCGGGTACCCCAGGTCCTTGCGGACCCGCGGGACCTCTTCGAGCACGTCGCGGAGGCGGTCGAGGGCGTTCTGCTGGCCAAGCTGGGAGATGAAGTTGGATATCATGCCGCCGGGTATCTGGTACACCAGCACGTTGGTATCCACCGTGGGCGATGCCAGATCGAATTCACCGTACTTCTTTCGCACCTCCCTGAAATAGTCGGCTATGTCCGAAAGCAATCCGAGGTCCAAGCCGGTGTCGTAGGGGGTGCCCTTGAGCGCCGCCACCATTGTTTCCACCGGCGGCTGCGACGTGCTCAATGCCATCGACGAGATGGCGCAGTCAATGATGTCGCATCCCGCCTCGATCGCCTTCAGGTAGCTCATCGACGCCATCCCGCTCGTATAGTGGCAGTGGAGCTGGACGGGTATACCCAGATCCTCCTTGATGCGCTTGACTATCTCGTACGCGTCCGCGGGGTACAGGATGCCGGCCATGTCCTTGATACAGATGGAGTCGGCCCCCATCCCGACGAGCACCTTCGCCCTTTCCACGTAGTACTCCACGTTGTGGACGGGGGAGATGGTGTAACAGACCGTCGCCTGTACGTGCGCGCCCTCTCGCTTGGATACCTCCATCGCCTTCTCGAGGTTGCGAACGTCGTTCAGGGCGTCGAAGATCCTCATGATGTCTATCCCGTTCGCGACCGCTCTCTTCACGAACTCCTCGACAACATCGTCGGGGTAGTGTTTGTACCCAACGAGATTCTGGCCTCTCAGGAGCATCTGGAGTTTTGTCTTCTTGAACGCGCCCCGTATGGTCCTCAATCGCTCCCATGGATCCTCGTTGAGGAACCTCATGCATGAGTCGTAAGTGGCTCCCCCCCAGACCTCGAGCGAATGGAAACCAACGGCATCGAGTCTCTCCGCGACAGGGAGCATGTCAGCCGTTTTCATCCTGGTGGCCAGGAGGGATTGATGCGCGTCCCTCAAGGTGGTGTCGGTAATTCGTACGGGCTTCAATGGACCATCCCCTCTGCGCACGATGTGCGATCTCTGCGACCTAGACAGGCATGAACGACTCCAGCCCCGGTATCTGGCTGAAGATGAATGACGCCACGAAAACGACGAAGAGCACTACGGCGACGGTGAGCGCCACGATCGGCATGAAGAAGACCGCGAGCGCTCGCCCGGTGCTCAGTCTCTCCGATTCCCTGATAGCTAGTATCGTAAGAATGCCGGTCCACAAACCCAGGCCGCCCGTCGCCAGGCCGGCCAGGGTGGGCTCGGGGATCAGCGCGGCGACGCCAAGCAAGAGCCCTGGCACCTGGCACATGCCTATCAGCGAAAACAGCATCATGCCGGTGCCCCGGCCCCCGAACAACTCGGCGAACAAGTGCATGACGGCGGCCGAGAAGAAGTTGGTCGCAACGCCGACAGTGATACCCACAGCGCCCATTATTGAGATCATGCCGGCCAGCGACACGGACTCGAATTCCCCCGCGAATTGCAGCCACATGCTGGTGCCCTGGACGAGGCTCGAGAGGGCGACTATTAATAGGGAGCGCGGGATCATGGGCTGGTACTGGGTCAACGTGCGGTAAGTCGCCACAGGCCGAAAGACGACGCCGTACACTACGTCGAGAAATCCCGGCGCTGGAGGCGCCTGGCCTGCGGAGATCGACTGGCTTGCCGGGACCGGGGGGCTCGCCGGGGTCGCCACGAACTCCGAAGGTCCTGTATCGGGATTGCCCATCATGGCCCCTCCTCTACCTGAATCTTACCAGGTCTACAGTGGCCAACCGGCCGCGGCCGAGCGGTAGTCCGGGCGGCAGCCTGGCCGGTAGCCCGAGGATCCAGTCCAGGCCGGCTCCGGTATCGAGCAGGCCCCTGAAGCGTTCGAAGAAACTCCGCTTATCGAATTCCCTCACGCTCCAACCGCCCTTGAGGCCGGCGAGTTCAGCCGCCGAATTGACGGCGTCCTCGAGGTTGCCGAAGTCGTCCACGAGGCCGAGGTCCCTCGCCTGCCTGCCGGTGAGGATGCGCCCGTCCGCGATATCGCGCACCCTCGCCGGATCCATTTTGCGCCCCTGCGCCACTTGTTCAACGAATTGCAGGTAAATATCGTCCACCATATCCTGTAAGAGGGATCGCTCGTCATCGGCGAGTCTCCTGGCGGAGGAGCCCATGTCCTTGTGAGGACCGCTCTTTATCACTTCTATTTCCACGCCGACCTTCTTCATGAGCTGCTCAAACTGCGCCACTTCCATAATCACGCCTATACTCCCGGTAATGGTGGCGGGGTTGGCGATGACCAGATCGGCCGATGAGGCCACCCAATAGCCGCCGGAGGCGCAGACATCGCCCATCGAGGCGACTACCTTCTTGCCGGACTCGCGCAGGCGCGCGATCTCCCTCGCAATCTCCTGGGATGCCGCGGCGGTGCCGCCCGGCGTGTTCAAGCGAACCACAACCGCCTTCACCGCAGGGTCTCCCGTCGCCTCCCTGATCTGCTCCATCACAATGTCGGCCCCGCGCGTGGTCCCCGTCAGCCCCGACGAACCCCTGCCGCCACTGATGTCGCCTTCGATATAAATGAGTCCGATCACGTCCCTGGCCGATGTCCTGGCGGCACGTGAATCGCTGAAGCGGCCTACTTGAAATGATATCAGGATGATGGAGGCGAGAGCGGACGCTACCACCAGGGCGCCGATTAATCTCTTACGCTTATCCATCGGTGCTTCCTATCCTTTCCGGCTCTGTTCTCCATCTTACCTGGGAGCGAGTGACGCCCTGATGAACTCACGGAATAGAGGGTGCGGCCTGGTCGGCCTGGATTTGAACTCCGGATGGAACTGCGTGCCGACGAACCACGGATGACTCTCGAGCTCTACTATCTCTATGAGGTTCCCCTGGGGCCATACGCCGGCGGCCTTCATCCCTGCGGCCTCCAGTCTCTCGCGGTATGCGTTGTTCACCTCGAAACGGTGCCTGTGCCTTTCATGGATCATTTCCTCGCCGTAGGCGGCGTGGGCCCTTGTCCCGGGGGTGAGCCTGCACGGATACGCGCCCAGGCGCATGGTGCCGCCCATATTCTCGATGCCCTTCTGTTCCGGCATCAGGTCAATGACGGGGTACACGGCATCGGGCGTGAATTCGGTGCTGTCGGCCCCCTCCAGGCCGAGCGCGTCTCGAGCGAAGTCTATTATGGCGCATTGCATCCCCATGCATATACCTAGGAACGGGATATTGTTGCGCCTGGCGTACCTTGCGGCATTGTACTTGCCCTCGATTCCACGATGACCGAAGGCGCCTGGAATCAATATGCCGTCTACTCCCTCAAGGAGTGCGGCTGGATCGCCATTCTCCAGTGCCTCGGAGAACACCCACTCTATTTCGACCCTGCAGTCGTTCGCTATGCCTGCGTGCGTCAGCGACTCGGCTATGCTGAGGTACGCGTCGTGCAATGCGACATACTTGCCGACAAGCGCAATGCGCGCGCGTTTTTCCGGATTCCTGATCTTCTGGACGATCTTCCTCCATTCGATCATGTCCTGACCCCGATCGGTGAGGCCGAGTTTCCTCAGGGCGATGGTCCCGAGGCCCTGTTCCTCCAGGAGGATGGGCACTTCATATATGGATGTGGCGTCTCTGTTCTCGATGACGGCATCCTTGGTTATATCGCAGAACAGGGCGATCTTGTCCTTCATCTCGCGAGTCAGGGGCTGCTCGGACCTGCACACGATGGCGTCGGGCTGTATCCCTATGCTGCGGAGTTCTCTCACGCTGTGTTGGGTGGGTTTCGACTTCTGCTCCCCGGATGCGCTCAGGTAGGGGATGATGGTGACGTGCACGTACATGGTGTCTTCGCGGCCCACGTCGCTCTTGAACTGCCGTATCGCTTCGAGGAAAGGCAGGCTCTCTATGTCGCCCACCGTGCCGCCGATTTCGCAGATGACGATGTCGGCCAGGCTTTCACTGGCGACTCGCAGTATTCTCTCCTTGATCTCATTAGTAATGTGAGGGACGACCTGTACGGTACCCCCCAGGAACTCGCCCTTGCGTTCCTTGGTTATCACGGAATTGTAGATCTTGCCCGTGGTGACGTTATTGCTCTTGGATAGGTTCACGTCGATGAATCGCTCATAATGGCCGAGATCCAGGTCAGTTTCCGCGCCGTCTTCGGTGACAAACACCTCGCCGTGTTGCAGGGGGCTCATCGTGCCCGCATCCACGTTCACGTATGGGTCGAACTTGAGCGCGGTAACACTGAAACCCCTGCTTTTGAGAAGACGGCCCAAGGATGCGGCTGTTATGCCCTTCCCCAGGCCTGACACGACTCCACCAGTCACGAATATGAACTTTGCCACAATTATGACCCCCGAGGATGTAAGATTTGCTCGGTTCAGGCGTACTCCAGGACGTATGTCCTCCTTGGCCCAACAAGGTCCTGCGCCGTGATCTCGATACTGGTCTCGCCGGTCCTGATCGCGGCGCCAACCCTTTTCAGGTACGAGTCAACCGGTTCGAGCGGAAACGATAAGGCCTGCGTCTTGAAATGCATCGGGATGACTATTTTAGGAGCGAGCAACTCGGTCACCTGCGCGGCCGCGCTCGAATCGATGGTGTAGGTGCCTCCAACCGGCAATAGAAGCACGTCCACTTTCCCGATGGCCGAAATCTGCTCTTCAGTTGGGATGTGTCCGAGATCGCCCAGGTGGCAGACTCGTATTCCATCAACATCAAGCACGAAGACGATATTGCCCCCCCTCTTCGCGCCCTGGACATTATCGTGGAATGTTTTGATGCCGCGCAGGGCCACATCGTCGAGTTGGTGTGTACCCGAGTCGCGGATCACCCTGGGGTGCCCTTGAACGAGATTTGTCGCGCTGTGATCGAAGTGGTCGTGACTCACGGTGACGAAGTCGGCTTCCGCGGCGGGGACCGTGTATCCCACCGTCTCGTCAAACGGGTCGGTGAGTATCCGGGTCTCCTTCGAGGAGGTAATCAGAAAGCAGGCATGTCCAAGCCACTTGACCTTCATACACATCACCCCTTAATCGGGTTCCGGGCTCCAGTCCTCATCCTCTTCATCCGGTCGCCGCGTCGCTTCAGTCTCGTCGCTCGCGCTATCTTCATGCCATCTATCTGCGTGTTTGGATTTCTGGGCTATCGCCTGCGCGCTCACCGAACGGGCTGCCTGGGGCTTCGGAAGCCACTCCTTGAGACCCCACGATCCCGCCCCGATGTACACGAATCTCGGGTCGAGGTTGATTTCTGTGTATAGTCGCGACATCGCCTTGGCGAGGTCATCGGAGACGATCCGCTTGAATTCGACTATCCTGTCCAGCAGCTCCCGGTAGTCGAGGGACTCGCCGGCGCTCTTCAGTATCGCGTAGGCAACGTCCACGGCGGGCTCGTTTGGAGCAACACCGGGGATGCTGGGGCTGACCTGCTGCTCGGGCTCGGGCTGCTGCTCGGGCTGCTGCTCGAGCGCAGGCTCGGACTCGGGAGTAGGCTCAGGCGTAAACTCAGGTTCAGGCGCAGACTCAGGGGCGTTGTCGCCGGGCCGAACGATCTCCTTTGGCAAAACCTCATCACTCCTTGGGCGCTCCCGGATGACCTTGAGGATTGCGGGAATACGCCACTGTTTCACCACAGTAATTTTACCAGATTGGTGATATTAATCAATCGCGCCCTCGCACGCGTTCCCCCCAATCGCAAACGAGCCGCGGAACCCGGTCCCCGATGGTCTCGCGCCGAATCACGGGCTCATTGTTGCACCACGGCAGCTATCGCCGGCCGGAACAGTGCTCACAGGAAGCTATCGCCGGCGGGAATGTTGTCAATCCAACAACAGTCCGCGTGTGAATGTCGCACTTGGTGGGGAAAACCCGAGGACGAAGGCCGTGGCACTGAGCGGGACCGCCGTGGCCTGCTCGACCTGTGGAGCATCAGCCGGGCGATGTCCTTATATCGCCCGTCACTGCCAGGAATCTGGCCCAGAAGAACTCCCCTTGCTTAGCGCCCCTCCTGTGGCCGATTGAGGTTGCGCCTGGCGAGTTCCTGGACTATGAACGCGGCCACATCGGAGGCGACCGTGCCGGGGCCGAAGCCGGCGTCGTAACCCAACTCGATGGCCAGTTCGTGCGATATCCTGGGACCGCCGCAGATGAGTACCACCCTGTCACGCCAGCCCTCCGCCTCAAGCAGCTCCACGACCCGCGTGAGGACGGGGATATGCCCGTGCTTCTCGGTCACGACCTGGGACACGAGCACCGCGTCGGCGCCCTCCTGTATTGCCCTGGCGACGAGCGCCTCGGGCGGCACCTGGCTGCCCATGTTGAACGTTACGAACTCGGAGTACCTCTCCAGGCCGTAGTGACCGTGGTATCCCTTCATATCCATGATGGCGTCCAGGCCCATGGTGTGGGCGTCCGTTCCTATGCAGGCGCCAACCACCACGACTTTTCTCTGGATGTGCTCCTGGACGAACCTGTTCACCTCGTCCATCTGCATCTTCACGACCCTCGCCTTGGGCGCCTGTATGCGGGTGTAGTCCACCGCGTGCCTACACCTTCCGTAGGCGACGAAGAACGTGAAGTCGAGGCCCAGGTCCTTCATGAACGTTATGAGGGGCTCGTCGAGGCCCATCTTCAGGAGGAGCTGCTTCGCCGCCTCCTTCGCCTCGTCCCCAGCCGGAACCGGCAGAGTGAAGCTGAGTTGCACGAAACCGTCGTTCATGATGTCCCCATAAGGCTTCACAGCGGTGAGATCCACGGTCATCCCCTCCCACCCCCCAGGATGAGTTCGGGGAACGGGTTGAAGTACCCGGGGTCCTTGGGGAATACTCCGTCGCGCCCCTTGCCGCCGTCGCGAGGCCGCTTGACCCGGGCGAACATGCCCTTCTCCAGGGCACCCATGAGTCCGATCCTGTCGACCTCGTCGAGCATCTCGACGGCGTCGGATAGCACCTGCTGGGCGCGACGCTCGATCTTGCCGCCGGCGCGGAACGCGATCTCGTCCTTGAGGTGGCGCGCGTTGTTCATCACGTAGCGGGCGTTCTCGATGGCAAGCGCCCTGTCCTGGAGATGCGGCGTGTGTATCGCCTCGGTGTGCATCCCGAGGAGTTGTATGCCCTGCCCCGTCATCACCGAGACGAGGTTGAACATCGCATCTATGAGGTGCGTCTTGAATATGTTGCCGCTGGAGTATTTCGTGGGCGGCATGTACTTAAGCGGCGCCCGGGGGAACAGCTGCCTGACCAGCATGGCCTGGGAGATCTCGTACAGGAGGCCGTCCTCCATCTCCGAGTCTATCTGAAAGGCGTGGCCCAGGCCTATTTGCTCCTCCTTCAAGCCGGCGAGCAGCGCGAACTGCTCGTTTATGAATTGCGAAGCGATCACGGTGTGGGCCGACTCGTACGCGTCGTCCGTGGTGAGGTAGTTGTCCTCGCCGGTGTTTATGATCAGGCCGCCGCAACCCAACAGCATCCTGGAGAAGAACTGGTCGACGAATGTCCTCTTAGGGCTGATGTCCCTGAAAAGGATACCGTACATGCTGTCGCTCAGCATGACGTCCAGCCTCTCGAGGGCGCCCATCGCCGCGATCTCGGGCATGCATAGGCCCGAGGAGTAGTTGGTCAGCCTTATGTACCTCCCTACCTTACCCGAGGCATCGTCGAGCGTAGCCCTCATGATCCGGAAGTTCTCCTGAGTGGCGTACGTCCCACCGAATCCCTCCGTAGTAGGACCGTAAGGTACGTAGTCGAGGAGGCTCTGCCCGGTGGACCGGATCACCGCGACTATATCGGCCCCGAGCATGGCGGCTGATACAGCCTGCATCCGGTCCTCGTAGATATTGCCGCTCGCAACGATCACGTAAAGCCAGGGGTTCGGGCCCACGCCGAGGCGCGCGATCTTATCCTCCCGCTCGCGCCGTCTCGACATGATCCTCTCGCGAGCCGACTCAGCCAGCGAATACGCGACCTCGCGGACGGCCCCGTCATCCCTGCGCGTAATGGCGGTGATATCGAAGGACTCCCTCGCCACCTCCTCCGCCACCTGCTGCGCGGACATGTCGTACGCCAGCATGGCGTTACAGACCCAATACGCGGCTCCCAGGCCGAGGCCGCCGCCGGCCTGGATCCCCCTCACCACTACGTTGGGAAGCGGCACACCATCGCCGTCCACACCATCGATGCCGAACAGTCTGCACACCGTGCGCTCGATCGAAGTGGTGCTGTGGGCGTCAATGTGTTCCTTGACGTCGAGGACGATTGACTTCGCCACCCGCCTTGCCTTCTCAATCCGCAGTTCGTCCAATTCCAGGACCAGATCGCAGCCCGTGACCGTCCACCACCCTTCGCTTCCGTCTCCTGGACCCGATTATCCCTTCAGCCAGGGATAGGACGTCGTCGTCCAGGCCGAGGAGCCTAGCCACCACCAGGGCGTCTTTCGGCGCCTCAACGTCCACGCCCGCCTGCTGGAGTTTGTAATCCATGTTCTTTTGCAACCACTCGAGTCCCGAACCCGTCAGGGAGATCGCCGCCACGTCCGCCGGTTTGACCCCCGCCAGGCCCCGTACCTGCCAGTGGGCAACGCCGCTGATTGCGGCCAGGCCGTCATAGTGAGTCGCGAACACCGTCGTCGAGTTCGTCTCTTTCAGGCGCCCGAGAACGGCGGCGGAGAGGGCGAACCCTTCCCTCGGGTTCGTTCCGCGCGAGAATTCGTCGAGGAGCACGAGCCCCAGTTCGTTTTCCCGGAGAAGCACCGGCTTCAGCCCGGCGACCTCCATGCCGAAACTCGATAATCCAACTGACTGGCCGTCCTCCAGCGCCGAAAAATAGATGAATCCGCGAAGGTTGAAAGAGAACGACCCCGCCGGTACCAGGAGGCCGTGTTGAGCCATCGCCACGAGCAGGCCTATGGTCTTGAGTGTCACCGTCTTGCCGCCCATGTTCGGTCCCGTGATGACGGTGGCTCCCCGCTGAAGCCGGATACTCACCGGAGTGAAGGCCGCGCCCTTCTTCTCCAGAACCTCTTCCACCAGGGGATTCCTGCCGTCTTCGAGTATGAGTGTCGCGCCCCCCGCCTCTATCTCCCCTGGGATCAGGACGGGGCGCACGCAATCGAATTCCTCGGCCAGGCTCGCCTTGGCCAGAAGGAAATCGAGCCTGCCCACATGGGCCATGGCCGAGGTCAAAACGCCCGCCCGTTTCCCGATCTCTCTGGAGAGCCTCCGTCTGACCCGCTCCTCCTCGCGATATTCCGCCTGTTTCAGCGCGTCCAGCTCATCGAGGAGGCGATTGGCGCCGGCGTCTTCGCGGACGCGGTAGTACGAGTAGCCCGCGGAGTCCCGCACGTGCGTCAGGCTCGCGTGCGCGGAAGCCCTCCGGAGCAGGTCGTCGTCGGCCATGGACACGGGAACCTCGTTCCGGAAATTCACCGGGACCCCGAGGTCGGCCGACACCGACCCGCGTATGACGTCCATCTTTTCGCGGTACGCCTTCTCCTTCAATCTCTTGGCCCGGCGAATCTGCCCGAGCTTGTCGGAGAAGGCTTCATCGATATATAGACTCCTCTCCCCCCGCCCCTTGGGGTCGAGCACCGGCTTGAGGTCGTCCAGGGACGGCGGCATCACGCCCCCCGGGTACGCCCACCTGGAATCGTCAAGCAGTTTGCGGAGATGGGAGACGCCGAGGCACATCTGTTTGATCTCGAATAGCTCTATGGAATCGAGGATGCCGCCCATAGCCGCTTTGGCCACGGATCCCCTGAGGTCCTTCATCCCCGACATGCAGCCGCACATGGCCTGGAATACCCTAGGCGCCCGTTTCCAGGCGGAAACGGCTCCCTCCACCTCCGCGAGTTCGGAGTCGAGCGCCTGTTCTTGCCCGGGCATGTATGGCTTCACGAGGCCCTTCGCTTCCTTGCCGAAGGCCGTCAAAGGCTCCACCCTGTGCCACAGGGCCCTGAACCCCGTCGCAGCGGATGTGGCTCCGCAAAAGAATCTGTCCGGTGACATGCGCTCCATACAAAGGTCTCCTCCGCAACCTGCGCCCCTGGGGGTCAGTTCCTAGGCCCCCACCTCCGACTTGCCCAAGACCAGGTCAAATACTCGTATCCCCGCCGCGACCGCGGCCATTCGCTTCAAGAACTCGTCCGGATTGTAGCTCGCGCCGCCCGGCCCCAGCGGGTTTATGGTTATGGCCAACACCCTGATTGGATACACCACGCTCATCTTGCCGCCCAACCTCCTGAAGCGGTTCCAAACCGGCCTGCTCAAAAACAGCCTGGTGGCATCGTGCACCAGCACGTCCAGGCTCCTGATCCTTCGCGGCATATCCATGATGGGTTCCATCACAGCGTCCACGACAGCCCCTCCAAACACGACCGCTCGAGTGGAATCGTTTATCGCCGACGCTATAGCGCCGCCGGCTTCGAGGGCCGTCTTAAGGTGAAGCGGCCTTACAACGTAGCCCTCGTCGATGAGACACGCGAGCCTTTCGCGCGCGGCTTTCCTGGCTGTGACGCCGAGCGCGCGGTCGGCGGGCGCCTTGAGCCCGAAGTACTCAACCAAAAGGGCGGTCCTGTCCAGGACCTCCTTCATGCCGCGGGCGGCGGCCGCCCCGGTGGCGACGATCGTAGCTTCGGTGATTGTCGGGGCCGCGGAGGCGATCCTGTCGATCGCTCCATCCACCAGCGCCAACGGCGCCCCGTGCCTCTTCATCGCGTCGAGCGTCTTCCTGAGCTGATCCGCCGTCTCCGGCCCCACGATCTCGACGTTGCCGGGCTCTTTGACGCGCCCCAACACCACGTCTCCCATAAGCGTCGTGTACGGCATGACCTCCAGGATCTCGGCGTAGACCTCGCTCTCGCGCAGGGTGGCCTCGGCCGTGGCGACGAGGCTGCCCTCGGGAACGTACACAACCGGTTTCTCCTCGGACGTAACGACGTCTATGCGCTCGCCGTCCCTCCCGGTCGAGGTGACCGCGGGCGGTATGCCATCCTCCTCGGCCTGCTTAATCACGCAATTGAGGGTGACCGTCTTGCCAACGTTTTTGGCCGTGCCCACGATGGCCACAGACCGGCAACCGCTTCTTCTGATCAAATCGAGAATGCGCACGCGAATCACCGCCTGACGGGGGCCTTGATAACGATCCCCCGCCGCTCCCGCCGCTAGAACCATCCGAGCCAGCCGATCTAACGGTTCTTCCTTCTCTTGAGCCTATCCACTCCCTCGGGCTCGAGGCTTACTCTCTTCCCGGTCAGGAGCCCGGCCACACCGGCACCCATTTTCGCCTCTTCGCCCCCACAGACCGGGCACCGCTCCGGCTTGGTGGGAACGTAGTCCGGCTCGGTGTAGGAGCATATCACGCCCTCGTAATTGCGCAACACGACCCTGCTATCGGACATAGAAAGGAGATACTGGGGTGAAACAGGGATCTTCCCCCCGCCGCCGGGCGCGTCCACCACGAACGTTGGGACCGCGAAGCCCGACGTGTGACCGCGGAGGAACTCCATGATCTCTATCCCTTTGGCGACCTTCGTGCGAAAATGCTCCAGTCCCCAGCTAAGGTCGCACTGGTAGATGTAGTAAGGCCTCACCCTGATCTTGACGAGGCCCTGCACGAGCTTCTTCATGATGTACGGGCAATCGTTGACGCCCCTGAGCAGCACCGACTGGTTCCCCAGCGGGATACCCGCGTTCGCCAGCATCTCGCACGCCCTGGTGGATTCAGGGGTTATTTCCTTCGGGTGATTGAAGTGAGTGTTCAGCCAGATCGGATGGTACTTGGCCAGCATCCGGCATAGTTCGGGGGTGATCCTCTGCGGAAGGACCACCGGCGCCCTGGACCCGATCCTCACAATCTCAACGTGGGGGATCTCCCTGAGCCGCCCGATGACGTATTCCAGCATGTCGTCGGGTACTAACAGCCCGTCGCCCCCGCTCACGAGGACGTCGCGCACCTGGGGCGTCTTCCTGATGTACTCGATGCACTTATCCACCCTATTCGCCGGCGCCGCCTCGTCGTGGACCCCCACCAGGCGCCTTCTAGTACAATGCCTGCAATACATCGAGCACTGATCTGTGATGAGGAACAGCACCCTGTCCGGGTATCGGTGGGTGAGCCCCGGCACGGGCGAATCCACGTCCTCGTGCAGAGGATCCGCCATATCCGCCGCGGAGCGTTCGACCTCCCTGGCGGTCGGCACCGCTTGCTTCCGCACGGGGCAATCGGGGTTCCCATCCTCAATCAGTGAAGCATAATACGGAGTAATGGCCATGCGGAGGGTCTGGAGGGTCTTCCTGACCCCCTCCTCCTCATCCGCGGTAAGGGAGACAACCTGTTTGAGTGCGTCGATAGTGGTGATGCGGTTCTTGACCTGCCACCGCCAGTCGTTCCATTCCGAGTCGCTGACGTTATTCCAGAGAGGAATCTCCCTGAACGACCTCATCTTCTCCATCTCCTTGGATGCCCGGATACCCGGTATCCGGATACCCCGACACCCGGATGTTGCATGCTCGTATACCGGCTCAGCAGAACAGTTTTTCGAACATCTCCCTCAATTTAGGGCACTCGCGCAGGGTGTTGAGGGCTATCTGGGCATGGCCCTTCGTGTACCCGTTGCCGATTATCATGAGCGTGTCGGCCCCGATGCCCTCCGCCGCGAGCGCCGCGGCGGTGAAGCTCGTGGCCATGCTGAAAAAGTATATCGTCCCCGTGTCCTTAGTGCACATGATCGAGGTGAGTTCGGTCTTCGGGATGTTGACGCAGTTTATCGTGATATCGGCCTTCTCGCCGCCCGATGCCTCCATGAACCTGTCCATGGATTCGAGCGGTTTGGTCGCGTCCGCCGCGAACACGGCGTCGGCAAGGCCGAGTTCCCTGGCCCTCTCGCACGATCGCTCGCTGTGGCCCATTACGATGACCTTGCCGGTCACGCCTGCCCTCTTCCTGGCCTCGTATGTACATAGAAGGCCCGACTTACCGCCGCCGCCGATTATGAAGACGACGTCCCCGGGCTTGACAAGTTTCGCGGTCTGCGCCGGGGCCCCGGCCACGTCGAGCACCGCAAGCGCGAGCGTCTCGGGCATGTCGTCAGGGAGCTTCGCGAATATGCCGCTCTCAAACAGTATCGCCTGCGCCTCGACGTCGACCTGGTCCTTGTCCCTGTGCACCTTAACTATCTTTTCGATCTTCAGCGGGGTGAGCGACAGGGATACGAGGGTCGCTATCCTGTCCCCCACGTTCAGGCCCTTCTTGTCCTTCACGGCGGGGCCGATTGCGGCCACGGCGCCTATCAGCATCCCGCCAGAACCCGTGACGGGGTTATGCTGTTTCCCGCGCGACGCGACCGTCTCCATGATGATGCCGGCTATCCTATCATCCACCGCGGCCCAGAACTCCGGGGAGCCGTGACTACCCTTGAAGCCAGCCGCAACTTCGGTTTCGGCCTGCTTTTCTATCTGAGTGAAGCTCGCCGAGTCGACGTTGAGCGTGCGGACGTTTATCAGCACCTCGTTGTCGTATATCTCCATCGTGTTGTCAATTTTCCACGCCGGCTGAGGCAGTGTGCCCGCGGGCTCCAACACCCTGTGGGAACCATACGCGCAACCCTTTTTCACGGTTTTGTCCCCCTTCGATCTCGAAACCCCGACGACCCATATAGTCCCGTCAGGCCTCGCAGCGCAAATCGGCTATGGTATCCGGAGCAAGGCAGTACCTGGAGCCATAATATAAGCAAGATCCATGCCGTATCCCTGAATGGCGTGTGCCCGAGCGAAGGGGCGTCGGAGGCGGATAGCCGTTCACCAGGGTGACAGAGTCGTCCATACGACCACAATCGGGCCTCCAGATGGGGTGGCGGCGGGATCGCGAATCTGCGCCAATCCCTACCCATTCCCTCACCGCTCCGCCCGCTTCCTGGCGAGTGCCGAGTTTTGGGCTATCCCGAGGGTTTTGATGCGGTATTGCAGGGTCTGTCTGGGGATTCCGAGGAGGCGCGCCGCCCTCGAAATATTCCACCCGGACCTCTCCATGGCCGCCCTGACCAGTGTCATCTCATACGCGGCGAGCGATTCGCCGAGCGGCATCGTGAAAGCGAATCCGCTTTCACCCCGCGGGAAGTGTTGCAGGTCACCCGTCGTGCCGGCGGTTATGGAAGAGGGCAATTGCGAGATCTCGATTACCTT
>JAHDPS010000320.1 GCA_018434225.1 Bacillota bacterium | reverse complement strand
TGGCGAACAGGTTCTGCGCCGTATCCAGCAGCCAGGCCTCGTAGACATTGAAAGGCCTTCCCGTCGAGGGATCGTTGCCGAACACCGACGGATTCGGGAGCCCCGTTGCGACAATCTCCACCGTGTCGTCATTGAAATCCAACGCGGCGGTGGCCGTCGCGCTCTGGGCCGCGGGCTGCGTCGGCATAAGACTTACTACACTCTGCGAGAGCACCGTGAACTCACCCATAATGCCCATCTCCTCCTACGGTCTCCTCCACCACATGATATGCCCGCGACCGCGCTCCCGTGCCGCCCTCCGCGATTCCGCCCCGGCTCTCTGCGATGCCGGCAGGAAAGGAAACAGTAGGCCTGCATCGAATCGCTTGGGAAAGACGTTCAGAGGGGGTTGACGCATGTCCTGCACACGTTTCGCGGAAAGGGTTGTGGACCTCGGTACCGAGATGGCTTTCGAGATACTAGCGAGGGCGAGGGCCCTCGAGGCTCAAGGGAAGCGCGTGATCCACCTCGAGATAGGCGAGCCGGACTTTGCCACTCCGGAAAACGTGGTGGCCGCTGGCGTGGACGCCCTCAAGAAGGGATGGACCCATTATACTCCGGCCCAGGGCTTACCCGAGTTGCGCGAGGCGATCTGCGAGTACGTGAAGGCTTTCAAGAACGTGGACGCCAGGCCATCGCAGGTAGTCGCCACAGTCGGCGCGAAGCCGGCGATGACGTTCAGCCTGCTTGCCCTGGTCGACCCGGGGGACGAGGTCATATATCCCGATCCTGGATATCCGCTATACGAATCGGTGACTCGCCTGGCCGGCGGGGTGCCCGTGCCCATTCCACTCAGGGAGGAGAACCAGTTTCGCCTGGACGTCGGGGAGTTGAAGTCGAAGATAACGCCCAGGACCAGGGCGATCGTGCTCAACTCTCCCCACAATCCCACCGGAAGCATGCTGACTCCGGAAGACGTGAGGGGCGTGGCGGAGTCGGTGGAGGGACGCGACATTTTCGTTATCTCCGACGAGATATACGACCGGATCGCATACGGCGCCAAGCCCGTTTCCATAGGAACAATACCGGAGGTAAGGGAGCGGGTCATCCTGGTGGACAGCATGTCGAAGACATACGCGATGACCGGCTGGCGCATTGGGTTCGGGATTATGAACGAGGAACTGGCTGAAAAGGTGTCGAGGCTCGCGATCAACACGTATTCGTGCCCGGCGGCGTTCACCCAGATTGCCACGATAGAGGCGTTAAGGGGGCCGCAGGACGCCGTCGACAGGATGGTGGCCGAGTTTGAGGCGAGGCGCCGGGCGGTCGTGGACGGTTTGAACCGCATAAAGGGGATATCGTGCTCGATGCCCCAGGGAGCGTTCTACGCATTCCCGAACGTGAAAGGCCTGGGCATGAAGAGCCGGACTCTCGCCGACAGGGCGCTCGACGGGTACGGAGTCGCCATGCTCGGCGGCGATGCCTTTGGACCGTGTGGCGAGGGGTATCTTCGGATTTCATACGCCAATTCGCTCGAGAATATCCGCGAAGGGATCGCCCGGCTCGAGGCTGCCGCTAGGGATATCCTTCGTTAGTTGATCGGGGCCGCGACGCCGCGGACGCGCGTCGCGCCCTTCCACCTTGATTATCTTGACGTGGGCCGCTCCGGAAGATGATGCCGGGGCGGCTTTGTTTCTGGTTAAAACCAGCGCATCCGACCATAATAACTGAGGATGGTTGCCAGTTATAAACCCAGGAGGTGAGCCGATGAACACCCGTTTGACGCAGAGGGAGCTGCTCAGTTGCCAGGACGTGCTCGGTTCTCTGATCGAGAGCACCCAGAGGATCCAGGCGATCTCCCAGGAGTGCAACGACCAGGAACTCAAGAGGGTCTGCCAGGATCTCAATGCTTCCCACCACCGTCAATTCCAGACCATCATGAAGCATCTGGGCGGTGGGCCAACTCAGGTATCCTAGAAAGGGGGTAGAAGCGAAGTGCCGCAGGACGACAAGAATCTTTCATGGGATGCGCTCATTCACGTCAAGTATCTAAACTCCGCATACCATACCGCCGTCACGGAATCCGCGTCGGAGGGCCTGAAGAAGGACCTAATGGACATGTACAGGGATGAGCAGAACAACCTGTACAAACTGTTCAACGTGATGCAAACCAGGGGCTGGTACTCCACCCCTCAACCGGCCGATAACAACGAGATCGGAAGGGCCAAGCAGCAACTTGAGTCGGAAGGGCAGAAGGCGTTCTCAGGCATTCAGCCGGGAATGGGGGCTCACCAGCCGCCCATCACGGGGCAGGCGGGCATGCGCGGCCCGCAGTTCGGAGGGCCGAGGCCGCAGGCATAGATGCCACGCGTCCGGCCGTGATAACACCCCGCAACAAGAAGCTGCAACAATAAGCGGATAGCAACGATAAGGACGGAGGGGCGCGTCCCTCCGTCCTTATGCGCCCGGTGGGGCGCGTCCATAATCGTTGAAAACCGATGAGCGGCTGTCAACCAGCCTCGTCGGGAGCGAGAGAACGTGCGGTCCTGACCCCGGGGGCGTTGTCGGTGGTGACTAAAACGATGCCCGCGAGGACCACCGCCATGCCAACGATCTGCGGGAACGATAACGATTCCCGGAGGATCATTGATCCCAGCAACCCGGCCACGACCGGCTCCACCATCGCGGCTATCGATGCGTGGGCCGTCTGGATGAGCGAGAGGCTTCTTGTGAACATGTAAAACGCCGTGATCCCCGGACCGAGACAGAACAGCGCCATTACCGGACCGACGCTGTACGGTGGCATTGAGATGTTGGGGAGAGTGAGCCATGCGAGGCCAAGCAAAACCCAGCCCCCTACGAACCCCGTCCAGCCGTTCACCGTGAGCGGATGGTATTTGATCGCCAGCCTTTTTGCAAGTAGGGTTTGGATCGCGAAGGAGATGCCCGAAGCGAGGCCCGCGGCCAAGGCAAGCCCTGAGCTCAGCTCGATGGAAGACGGGTCATACAGGCCGAGGACTAATACGAGGCCACTCGCGGACAGCAGGAGCGCCAACCCCTTGCGATGGGTGACCGTTTCGCCGAAGAACACACGAGACATGATTGTGACCCACAGGGGCGCGGTGTAGTTGAGGATCACCGCTACCGCGACGCTCGTGTGAGCCAGGGCGTAGACGAACGTGTACTGCGTCAGCACCATGGTGGTCACGCCCGACATGGCCACTACCGACCAATCCGCCCGGTCGACTGCCAGCAGTTTCCGGTTGAACAGGAACAATACCAGCAAAATCGCGTGTGATGATATCAGTGAGCGCCAGGTGACAATCGATAGCGCATCCATGCCGGCCGCCTGGTGGTACCGCACGAACAATCCCGTGGTCGCCCATATCGAGCCGGCCGCCATGGCGTAGAGGTATCCCGCCAATGAGTTGCGTCGCATAGTTCATCTCCAATCGCGCACTGTCGCCGATCCATTCTATACCGGGGCCTGGTGGCGTGTCTATGTAGGTACAACGATCCGCCCCGCCGAATGATGCCTGTGGCAGAGGTGATTGGCACCGTGATCGACCCCTCGGCGCTTATATCGGAATACGTGAGCTCGGCCTGTGGCCCGAAGGGATCCGAATGCGAGCCTCCGGTTCTCAATCGGTTGTTGGATATTGTGTGCGCCGAATTCGCGTCCAGGTACGGCGTGCGGTCGCCGTGTTTCCTCGATCCCCTCGCGGACAATACGCACGGTTTTCCGGCGTTGAGGGACGGCATCCGGTCATCAGGGCCGGAGGAGTGGGCGTGGGCCCTGTCCGGAATCACGCCCGGAGCCGGCGACAGGGAACGAGGGGCGGTGAGCACCCTTCCCTCTCTGGCTCGCTTCATGTGTCGACTGGCGATCGAGGAGTACGGCCCGCTCGATGAGACGATCTCCATCGCCGATCCGGCGGTGGGCGGCGGGGCGTTCGTGCTGGCCATGGCCTCGGAACTTGCGGAAATCGCAGAGCGCGATCGCCTCGCGGGGGACCGGCGCGCCTGGGCGCTGGGGCGGATATGCGGGGTCGATGTGGAGGAGTCCTGCCTGCTCGCGGCCAGGGCATCCGCCTGGCTCTGGTGGCTGGCGGGCGGCCGCGATGGCCCCGGTGACCGGGAGCCCCCCCGCCTCCGGCTATATGCCGGCGACAGCCTCCTCGAGGGAGATGAATGGTGGTCGTCGGGCCCCGGAAGGCCGGGATCATTCGATATCCTGGTTGCGAATCCCCCGTACGTCAGGCAGGAACTTGTGGGCGCCGCAAGGAAGGCGGCCCTGGCCGGGAAGTACGAGGGCCTGGGCGGAAGGACGGACATGTACGCCCGGTTTTTCGTGCTGGCGGCGAGGTTGCTGAGGCCCGGCGGGGTGGCCGCGTTTCTCACCCCCGTGTCGTGGATGGATGTAGCCTATGGGGCGACGGTGAAGCGATTCATCCTGGACAACTTCGACATCAGATCGATCGTGGCCTCGGGTGAGACCAGATGGTTCCCGCAGGCGTCGATAAACGCCCAGATAACGGTGTTGAGAAGGAGGCGGGGCCGCTCCGGGACATCCCCGGTCAGGTTCGTCAATCTGGGCGGCGGCGGATCCACCACCGTCACGGTCCCGCAGGCATCGCTCGGGATTTCCGAGAAGTGGGGGACGCACCTGAGGGCCCCCCGCCTGTATTTCGATCTCATGAAAGACATTGCGGGGGGATGTAGGCCCGGATTCTGCCGGCTCCTTGACCTCGCGCGCGTTTCGTTCGGCACGAAGACGGGGGCGAACGGCTTCTTTTACATGAGGGATGCGGCGGGCACGCCGGAAGGGCGCCGGCTGCTTGCGTCCATCGGGCGTGAGCGCGGCGTCAGGCCGATGAGACCGGCGGGGAGGATGGAAGGGATTCCGGCCGTGCTCATCGAGGAGAAGTTCCTGCGACCCGTGGTGAAGTCCCTTCGCGACGTCAAGGGGTACCGCGTCGACCCGTGCGAACTCGACCTGTGGGCATTCGCGGTGGGCGGGGAAGGGGCCGGGGACGGCGGCGGCAATTCGCTCGGTGGCGCCGCATTCGCGTCGGCGTACGTTCGCGTGGGCGCCGAGATGGGGTACTCATCGCGACCAACGTGCGGGAACAGGAAGCCATGGTATCGGATACCCGAGCCCCCCGCCGACATGCTGTACTCAATGTCATGGGGCAGCAGGTTGGGTGTCGCGTTGAACGAGACGGGCTGCCTGTACGACGCGAGGCTTTACGGGATCAGCGCGCGCGACGGCGTAGACCCGATGGAACTCGCCGCAGCGCTCAATGCCACATGCACGTGGCTGTTTACCGAGGTCAACGGGAGACAGATGACCGGAAGCCTTCCGCTACTCGATATCAAGATATACGAGGTGGAGCGACTTCCGGTTCTGGACGTCAGGCGGCTTGACCGCGGCGATCGCGAGCGGTTGACGGAAGCGATGAGCGGGCTGCTGCGCAGGGACATGTTTGACATAACCACTGAGGTGGGACTGGAAGACAGGAGACGCCTCGACGAAATGGTCCTCCGCATGGCGGGATACGGGGAGTCCGAGGCGGCGGTACTCGCCTCCGAGATAGGACGGTCTGTGGCGGATATGGTGGAACGAAGAATATCCAAATCAGGGAGGGTGCTCAGCTGAACTCGCGGGGCGCCGATAGTTCCGGGGCTGTCGCGCTGCTGAAGGTCAGGGCGCGATTCCTGCGGCTGCTGATGGGCGGGCCGCGCGGAAAGGGCGACGCCGCGGACTACTTATGTCGTTATGTTACGGAGGCCGAGATCTGGCCCCCGGAGCGCGTTGCGGAAGAGCTCCTTTCGGGACGCGGTCCGGCGGCGACGCCGCTCGACGGCCCCTACCTGGATCTTCCGCTTGAATGTGCGGTCTCGATGTGGGAGGGGAGCGCGGGCGCCCGCGGCCGGGACTGCCTCGACGATATCGTGGAGTCAAGGGGAGACGCTTTGCAGAGGCGCGTGGCTGGGCGGTACTACACGGCCCCCGTAGCGGTCCGCTTGATGGCGCGACTCGCTTTGTACTCGCTTCTGGTAGACCGGTCCCCTGCGGTCGCGGGCGACCTCCGGCGATGGGTGGGCGGGGCGGCCCTCCCACCGCACGTCGTGGAAACCATCGCCTCGTTCGTGGACGGTATACGCATCGTGGATCCCGCGTGCGGCTCCGGAGCGTTCCTTCTAGGCGCACTGGCGGAACTGGTGCGGTTGGGCGCGGGAGATCCCGCCGGGCTCATTTCGGTGAACCTGTTCGGCGTCGACTCGGACCCGGTGGCCGTAGCCGCATGTCGTTACGCGCTATGGGCGGGCCTTCCCGGGGGAACGTGCCCTGGGGCCGGGTTCAGGGTGAACGTCATGTGCGCGGATAGCCTTTTCGACGAGGTGGGGAAGGCGGGCGAGGGCGGATACGACGTAGTGCTCCTCAACCCTCCGTACGTGAGACACGAGCTGCTTACGAGCGAGTTTAAGTCCCGCCTGAAAAGCAAGTATCCGGGTTTCCCCTTGAGATCCGACCTGTACGTGTACTTCTTCGCGCTTGTGGAGCGCCTGCTCAAGCCCGGAGGCGTCGGCGCCGTGATATGCCCTACCGCGTGGATGAGCGTCGGGTACGGACGCGATCTGGAGCGTTACCTGCGAGAGCGATTCCAGGTGAGGGCGATCATCCGGTCGGGGGTGGAGCGTTGGTTCCCCGGCGCGAACGTGGATGCCGGGATCGTGCTTCTGGCCGGGACACCGACGCGCGCGCGCACCGCGATGCTCACGCTGGATAAACCCCTTGGCCACACGCGGTGGGATCTCCTTGCGGAAGCGGCCTGCCACGTCAGATCCGGAAGGGCACCCGAGGGGGCGGAGGTCCAGTACCAGTCTTTCTCGGCCCGCGCGGTGACGGCGGGGGGACTTGCTTCAAAGAGGTGGGGCAGGCTTTTCGAGGAGGACCCTGTCGCGGTCATAATGCGAACGGACGGAAAGCGCGCGTGCAGGCTGGGGGATATCGCCCGGATTGCGAGGGGATTCACTACCGGCGCCAACGGGTTCTTCTACGTGGAGCGCATTGGGGAGACGCGGCCGGGATACGCGAGGATAAGGCCGTCGGGTGAGCCGCATCGAGGGAGGGAATTCGAGATTCCCAGCGGTATGCTCTTCCCCGTTATCAGGTCTCCGAGAGAGGTGCGAGCGTACGAGACTGCGCTGGAACACCTGAAATACTGCGTTTTTGTTGCGGGGGAAACCGCGGAGGCCGGCGCCGTCGACGAATTCTTGCGTTGGGGGGTGGCGCGCGGATTCCACCTCAGGCCGACGTGTTCGGCGCGCCCGGATTGGTGGAGCCTGCGGCGCCCGCTGCCGCCCGGGATAGTATGGCCGATGACTATACGGGAGAGATTTTTCGCCGCGCTGAACGGTGAGGCCCTCATCGATGCGAGGCTCTACGGCGTATACGCCGCGGCGGGCGTGGATCCGGCGCTTCTTGCCGCCATACTGAACTCGAGCGTGACATGGCTGGCTGCGGAGTGTTCCTGCAGGACTTACGGGGGCGGGGGCGGTCCACTGGATACCAAGGTGTATGAGGTTCGCGACCTGCCCATCCCCGATCCGCGCCTGATCGATCCGGGTTTGGCCCGCGACATGGAGTCGAGTTTCAAGGCGATCCGCAAGCGGCCGGTTTTATCGGTCTCATCGGAGGTGGGGCTTCCCGATAGGGCGGCGCTGGACGAAGCGGTGCTGGTATCCCTTGGCTTCAATCTTCACGCCGCGGCGAGTGCCGGGGAACGGATCAGGGATATGCTTGAACGCCGGGTCCGTTCCAGAACGATACGCGCCCGGAACCCCCTGGACTCTTGATGTACGCGTACTTCGCGCCGAGAAGGATCATCGGGACAGGCATAGAACTACATGGCGAGGTTGTACCTGGTTGGGAGCATTGGAGGGATTCAGGTGCTCGGAGACAGGATCAGGTCGAAAAGGTTGGAGAAGGGCCTCAGTCTCCGGGAGGTTGCCGAAAAGGCCGGTCTTACGGCGAGTTTCCTGAGCCAGGTCGAAAGGGATATCGCGGAACCATCGATAACATCGTTGAGAAGGATAGCGCAGGCGCTTGGAGTGCCGATATTCTACTTCTTGCTCGATTCGGCCGAGAAGTCCCCAGTCGTACGCCACGATGCAAGGAAGGTGCTTTGCTTTCCGGAGTCGCGTATGGTCTATGAATTGTTGTCGCCGGATCTGAACAGGAAGATGGAGATCGTGATGGGTACACTACCATCGGGGGAGGCCACGTGCGAGACAGCTTTGACTCACTGCGGTGAGGAGTGCATAGTGGTGCTGGAAGGATCCGCCGACATCGAACTGGGGACGGAGGTCCACCATCTTCAACGGGGGGATAGCGCCTACTATTTCTGTTCGTTGCCGCACAAGCTTATTAACGTCGGACCCGGGGCCCTGGAGTTCATCATGGTCATCACGCCTCCTACATTCTAAAGCTTTCGAGGGATAGGAATAGGAGCGATGGGGGCCGGTCCGCTTGGCGGGCCGGTTTTGGTAGTTCGCGAAAGGATGATACGGCCATGGTAATCAGCGGCTTTCTTCACAGGCTGGACCCCAGGTCCAAAATAGCGGCCATCCTCCTCCTCAGCCTCACCGCGTTCGCCGCCGTCAAGATCGAGGCCGTTGTGGCGCTGCTTGCGTTCATAACGGCGCTATGGATACTGGGTCGCCTGCCGTTTCGCATTGCTTTGGGATACTTCAAGTTGATCAGGGTGGTGGGAGCCTTGCTCATCGTCAGCCAGTCCCTCTGGTACCCCGGCTCGAAGGTGCTTGTTTCGCCGGTGATCCCCGAGGGGGCGCCGTTGTTTGGAGGAACGGGCGCGATTACCGCGGAGGGGGTGTACTGGGGGATCCTCTCCACGGGAAGGCTGCTGGCGCTCCTCCTGACGCTGCCATTGTTGACCGAGACCACCCCGGCCGGCGATTTGTCCCTCGCCCTGGTCCGCATGGGCATCCCCTACACGACAGCGTTCCTTGCCACCGCCGCCCTCAACCTGGTGCCGTCGATCAGGGATGAAGCGGAATCCATGATCCAGGCCCAGCTGTTGCGCGGAGCGACTTCACTGGAAAAGCGGGATATCATGGGCAGACTGCGAGGGTATGCTTTGATCGCCGCGCCTCTCGGCGTGAACTCCATGAGGAAGGCCCATCTGATGGGCGTCGCCATGGATTCGCGGGCGTTCGGGTGCGACGCGCGCAGAACGTTTTTGAGAAAGATCACGATGAAGAGAATAGACTGGGCGTTCCTCGCGGTGTGCGTCGCTGTGACCGTCCTGGTCTCCGCATGGAGCCACTGGGCACCCGATTGGCTGGGGGTTACGACTTGACCGTCCTGGACGTGCAAAACGTGACATACTGGTACCCGAATTCGGTCGCGCCCGCGCTGGACGGCGTCTCCGTGTCCGTGGAGACGGGTCAATTCGCCGCGGTGATGGGGGGCAGCGGATCCGGCAAGACCACCTTCCTGCGCCTGATCAACGGCGTCATCCCCCGCAGTTTCACGGGCAGGATGGAGGGGCGTGTGGACATCTTTGGGTACGACACTCGGACCCTGTCAGTGGCCTGGCTGGCCCAGAGGGTCGGGATGGTCCTGGAGGACCCGGACGTCCAGTTGTTCACTGATGACGTTTACTCCGAGGTGGCCTTCGGCCCGGAGAACCTTGGTTGGGAACCCGGTGAGATAATAGAGGTGGTGGAGTGGGCGCTCGGGGTAGTGGGACTCAAGGTGCTGAAGGACAGAAGGCCGTCCGAGCTCTCGGGTGGGCAGAAACAGAGGCTCACCATCGCCGCCGCCCTCGCGACCAGGCCGGAAATTCTCGTGCTCGACGAACCCACCTCTCAGATAGATTCGGCCGGGTCCGGCTCGATATTCGAGGTGATCTCCCGCCTCCAGAGGGAAAACCGCATGACTGTGATCGTCGCCACCAATGACGCCGAAAGGGTGGCGGAGCGAGCCGACAAGGTCTTCGTGCTGAATGATGGGGTATTGGCCGGTCAAGGAAGACCGGAGGACGTGTTTTCCGACGCCGCGCTCGCCTACCTGGTCGGCTGCCCCCAGACTCTGCGGCTTGCCGACGAGCTGGTGGCGAGAGGGCTGCCATTTGCGGAGCGCCCCGCCAAGTTCAAGGATTGCGCGGCGGCGTTGTCTCGGATGCTCGGCAGGGGGAACTGATAGTGGAGCCTGTGCTGAGAGCGGTCAATTTGCGATTCACCTACCCAACCGGCGTTGCGGCCCTGAACGGGGTGGACCTGGAACTGCGACCGGGCGAGATAGTCGCGGTGATAGGGCAGAACGGCTCCGGCAAGACCACTCTGTTCAAGCTGTTCGCGGGCCTGATGGGGCCATATTCCGGCCGGATCGAGATAGGGGGCAGGGGAACCTCCACTATGACCATATCGCAGATATCGCGCATCGCCGCCCTCGTATTGCAGAATCCGGACGTCCAGTTATTCTCCCAGACGGTCGAGGAGGAAATCGGGTTCGGACCGAGAAACTCGGGGCTTGACCGGCGAAGGGTTTCGGAAAGGGTAATGGAGGCGATCGGGCTGGTGGGCCTGGAGGGTCGCGAAAACGAATTCCCCATGTCCCTGTCAAGGGGCGAAAGGATGCGCGTCGTGATAGCCGGCGCCCTGGCCATGAAGCCCTCCATCCTGATGCTGGACGAGCCCACTACCGGCCTGGATTACCGGGGGTTGAGGAACCTTGCGTCTATAATGAGGCGCTACGCGTCGGAAGGAGGGGCCATCCTCATTGCGACGCACAATACCGAGATCGTGGCGGAGAACGCCGACAGGATTGTGGCGTTGGACTCGGGTTCGGTGAAGGTCGATGGGCCGACCAGGTGGCTCATGTCCAGACCCGAACTCCTCGAGCAGATAGGCATCAT